>JAPUIM010000407.1 GCA_027297025.1 Bacteroidota bacterium
TTATTTTTTTGAGACAACCATCTGATGGTATTAGACTTACCATTACACTATTCCTATTTTACACTCAATTTTTGTAAATTGGGTTACCGATTGTGGGTCCCCAAGGTAGTGGGCCCACCTGGTCATCTAAACCAATAAATATTATGGAGACAGCTGTGAAATACCCGGACGTGAAAAAATATATAAACCGCCAATTAGAGGTAAACGTTGAACAAAAGATTGATGTGTTTAGCACCATCGATGGGGAGATCATCTCTCACGTTCCGTTATCAGGATTTGCCACTTTGGACAAAGCTGTTGAGGCCGCCAAAGCTGCGTTTCCAGCATGGTCAAATACCACTATTAAAGAAAGAGTACAAATTTTTTATAGGTACCGAACGTTGCTGGCAAAATATCGTGAGGAGTTAACCGAATTGGTACACATCGAAAATGGAAAGACCCATGGTGAAGCTGCTGCGGAGGTGGATAAAAGCATTGAGTTAACCGAGTTTGCCTGCTCTTTGCCACAGATGATTCCCGGCGAAATAATGGAAGTAAGCAAAGGAGTAGAGTGCAGGACCGAGCGATTGCCCTTAGGTGTGGTAGCATCCATTACGCCTTTCAACTTTCCGATCATGGTGCCTAATTGGACCACACCCAACGCCATCACCTTAGGAAACTGCCTAATCCTAAAGCCGTCGGAACAGGTGCCTTTGTCCGCCAATCGAATTGCGGAACTACTAAAAGAAGCAGGCCTGCCTGAGGGGGTGTTGAATGTTGTAAATGGAGCTCAGGAGATGGTGGAGGCTATTTGCGATCATCCCGGGATTGAGGCGGTTTCGTTCGTAGGCTCTACTAAGGTGGCTAAAATTGTGTATAAACGGGCAACTTCAAACCTCAAAAGATGTTTGGCCCTGGGTGGAGCCAAAAACCACCTTTTGGTATTGCCAGATGCCCATCTTGAAATGACCGCATCAGATATAGCCGCTTCAATGAGTGGTTGTGCTGGCCAGCGTTGCATGGCTGCATCGGCCATGGTGGGAGTAGGTAAAATTGACCATATTGTGGAAAGACTTTGCGAAGAAGTTAAACAAATAGTTCCAGGAGAAAACCTGGGCTCAGTGATATCTAAAAAAGCGAAGGAGAGAATTGAGCGATACATCTCTGAGGCGGAGGCCGCCGGGGCTAAAGTATTGGTGGATGGAAGAAATACCACGGTAAAAGGCCATGAAGGGGGGTTTTATGTAGGTCCAACGGTGATCGATTTTGTAAAACCCGATATGGCCATAGCCAAGGAGGAAGTTTTTGGCCCGGTATTATCCATAATGAGAACAGAAAATGTGGACCAGGCGATTCAGATAGAAAATAATTCCAGCTATGGAAATGCAGCGGCTGTGTTTACCCAGAGTGGTGGTTTAGCCAGATATGTCATGGATAAAGTCAGTGCAGGTCTGATAGGTGTTAATATTGGAGTACCAGTCCCTCGTGAACCCTTCGCTTTTGGTGGGTGGAATGAGTCAAAATTTGGAGTGGGTGATATCACCGGTAAGACCTCTATAGATTTTTGGACCCAGGTGAAGAAAACCACCACCAAATGGAATCCGGAAGCCAGGATTAACTGGATGAGTTAAATTAAGGGTTAACTATTGTATCAAATGGAAACCACACTATCAAGGACCAGCGAAATTCTACAGAATAATCTAGAGCATTCGCTATTCTCCTGGAGTAAACAGGCCGGACTCAATCCCATCAATGTTGAAAGGGCAAAGGGAGTATACTTTTACGATCGGGATGAAAAAAAATATATCGACTTTTCCTCTCAGCTCATGAATGTGAACATTGGCCATGGCGATCAAAGGGTAACCCAGGCGGTTATCGCGCAAATGGAAAAAGTGAATTATGTTTTTCCAGGGGCTATTACCGAAGCGCGGGGAGATTTGAGCAAGAAACTGGCCCAAATTGCACCGGGAGATCTCAACAAAACCTTTTTCACTTTAGGAGGGGCGGAGGCTATAGACAATGCTATAAAACTGGCCAGAGTATATACCGGAAGGCACAAGATTGTTGCTTTATACCGTTCGTATCACGGTGCGACCTATGGCGCTATTTCTGCCGGTGGTGATCCAAGAAAGCACGCTGTGGATGAGCAAGGGCTTCCCAATATTGTGCACGTAGAAAATCCATATTTCTATCGATGTCCCTGGCACAGTCAGACCCCGGAGGAATGCGCAGAAAGGGCTGCGGCCCACCTGGAAAGGGTCATCCATTACCAGAATCCGGGTAACGTAGCGGCTATACTTTTGGAAGGGGAGTCCGGTTCATCCGGATGTATCAAATACCCTCCTGGTTATTGGAAGAGGGTGAAAGAGATAGCTGACCAACATGGTATTCTCATAATTGCCGATGAGGTGATGAGTGGTTTTGGCAGGACCGGTAAATGGTTTGCTGTGGAAAATCATGGAGTAGTTCCCGACATAATTTGTATGGCCAAGGGTCTCACCTCTGGCTACTTGCCATTGGGAGGAATAATTGTGAAAGATGAAATAGCCAATCATTTCAACCAGCGACCGCTGCCTTTAGGCTTAACTTATTCGGCGCATGCTGTTTCCTGTGCTGCTGCCCTGGCTGTAGTGAATATTTACGAAACTGACCATCTTTTTGAGAATACGCTAAAGATGGGTGAATACATGGAACAAAAGGTAGAGGAGTTAAAAACAAAACATCCCTCCATAGGAGATTTTAGAAACACCGGACTTTTGGGCTGCATAGAACTGGTAAAAAATCGTGAGACCAAAGAACCGATTACACCTTGGAATGCAGCTCCGGATGAAATGGAAGTGACCAATAAAATGGCCTCCAAGATCAGAGAATTGGGCATGTTCACTTTTGTGAGGTGGAACTACATATTCACTTGCCCTCCACTCATTATTAATCAGGATCAGATAGATGAGGGGCTCGATATTATATCTCAAGCTATATCTATAGCCGATCAATATTGTGATTGAAATTGTGTATTTGTGTTTTCTTTTTTATCATGCTACACTACATAAAGCACAATCTCAATGAGTGAGGAAATAGTAGAGTTAACCGAAGATTTATCCCAATCACCCCTTTATAGTGCCGATTTAGCACCGGTTCCCATAGACAAAAGAACCTGGAATACTTTGGATCTTGCTGCTATCTGGGTGGGAATGGCAGTTTGTATCCCTACTTATATTCTGGCATCCTATATGATCAAGTCGGGATTGAGTTGGTATGCAGCGCTTATAATTATTGGCTTGGCCAACCTGATTATTACCGTGCCGATGATCTTAAACGGTCATGGAGGAGTTAAATATGGCGTTCCTTTTCCAGTCATTGGACGATCTTCCTTTGGATATAATGGAATTCACATCCCTGCTGTAGTAAGAGCGATTGTAGCCTGTGGATGGTTTGGAGTACAAACTTGGATTGGCGGGCTGGCAATCTATGCCATCTGGAATGCGATTACCGGTAATGAAGGTACTTTGGGTCTGGATTTTGGAAAATTTCTGGGTTTTGGTTTATTCTGGCTATTGAACATGTACTTTATCTGGAAGGGTACCGAAAGTATAAAATGGTTGGAAAAATTTGCCGCGCCGATACTGCTAATAATGGGAATTTTCTTGATCATCTGGGGCGCTAGCAAAGCAGGCGGCATTGGCGAAGTCATTAAACATGGCAGTCAGCTACAACATGCTTCTGCAGTTTTGGTAGAGAATGACCACCAGTTACAATTGGAATTAAACCCTCTCAAGGATAAAAACGGCACCTATAAAGCATCGGAATACCAAATAACTACGCCAAATTCGACTACTAAAACCAGTATATCATCCTGGATACAGTTAACATCTGATAGTAGGCATATCGTACTATCAAATTTATTTCCTAATCTAAGATCGGATGCAATTCTTGCCGGTGAAAACATCCAGGTCCAGTTTAGAGCACCGGCTGGTAGCGACTACCACTATTCAAGCATTATCAATATAGCCCTAATTGATACCTCCGAAAGCAATTTTGGATCTACATTGTGGGGTTATATTTTGTGGTTGACTGCCATGGTTGGTTTTTGGGCAACAATGTCCATTAGTATCGCGGACATAACCCGTTACGCTTCTCGTCAAAAGGAGCAGGTGGTAGGCCAATTTCTAGGTCTGCCGGGAACAATGATCCTTTATTCCTTCGTAGGAATTTTTGTCACCTTTGCCGCGGTCATTCATTTCGAAGATATTCTCATTGGAGATGATGCGCCCTGGGACCCGGTATCGTTTCTGGCCAAGTTTGACAACCCTTGGGTGGTGGTTACCTCTCAGATCTTTATGATAATAGCCACCCTTAGTACCAATATTGCTGCCAATGTGATTGCCCCCGCCAATGCCTTTTCAAATCTTCTCCCCAAGCAGATCAGTTTTAAAACGGGCGGAACTATAACCGGCATCATCGGTATTATTATCTGTCCGTGGTGGCTACTTGACGAAATTAGCAGTATTCTGATATTCGTTAGCGGATTATTAGGTCCGGTTTTAGGAATACTGCTTTGCGATTATTTTCTAATTAGAAAGAAAACCCTTCAATTACCGGACCTGTATAAAAAGGACGGTATTTATTCGATCTCAGGTTCCGGTTTTAATCCGGCGGCTATGATTGCTTTATTTGTAGGAGTGCTGATTGCATTAGTTGGTTATTGGGTACCCGCATTGGGATTTTTGTACAATTTGTCCTGGTTCACCGGATTTTTTGCATCATTCGTAATTTACTATTTCATGATGAAGTCCAAACTACAGACTGAATAAAGAAATTCTGCTTTTTTTTGCCAATTATATTAAAAAAAATACTAATATTAATAAGAGCCAATTATCTAAAATATGTCGCTCCTTATTAAAAATGGAAGGGTTATTACTGCTGTAGATGATTATCACGCAGATATATTTATAGAAAAAGATACTATATCTGTCATTGGGAAATCTTTGTCAATGGCGGCCGACCAAACCATTGATGCAAAAGGAAAACTGGTGATCCCCGGAGGTATTGATCCACACACCCACCTGGATATGCCTTTTGGCGGCACGGTATCGGCCGATGATTTCGAATCAGGAACTCGTGCGGCGGCTCATGGTGGCACCACCACATTGATTGATTTTGCCATCCAAACCAAGGGGGAATCCACTTTACAAGGCTTAGACACCTGGCACCAGAAAGCGGAGGGAAAAACAGCTATCGATTATGGTTTTCATATGATCATCACGGATATGGAGGATCACAGGATCAATGAAATGAAAACTTTAGCCAATGAAGGAGTCACTTCCTACAAGCTGTTTATGGCTTATCCTGGAGTTTTGTATGTCGATGATGGCACCATTTACCGTGCGATGCGCAAAGCAGGAGAAGACGGCACTGTTATATGCATGCACGCTGAAAACGGTATTGTAATAGACGAAATTGTAAAGGAAGCGTTAAAAAAAGGTCACACCGAGCCTAAATACCATGCCCTTACCAGGCCTACACGAATGGAAGCGGAAGGGGTGCATCGGGCCATAGCTATCGCCGAGGTAGCGGAGGTGCCGGTCTACATCGTGCATCTATCCTCAGCTGACGCCTTGCAACAAGTGGTGCTTGCCCGCGACAGGGGTGTACACGCTTTTGCTGAAACATGTCCTCAATACTTGTTTTTGGATCAGTCTTATTACGAAAAGCCAGACTTTGAAGGCGCTAAGTACGTGATGACTCCTGCCTTGCGAGAAAAATGGAATCAGGATGAGTTATGGAGGGGCTTACAATTTGGCGATTTACAATCCATCTCCACCGATCATTGCCCTTTTTGCTTCAAAGAACAAAAAGAGTTGGGTAGAAACGATTTCTCAAAAATACCCAATGGTGCACCGGGAGTGGAGAATCGAATGAGCCTGGTCCACAACGGTGGAGTGGTACAAGGGAGAATAAACCTCAACAAATTTGTAGATCTTACCTCTACCGCGGCTGCCAAGACCTTCGGATTGTTCCCGAAGAAAGGCACCATTGCCATAGGCACGGATGCGGATATTGTGATATTTGATCCGGATAGAAAAGAAACGATCAGCGTAAATAATCCTTGCACTCACCATATGCGGGTTGACTATAATGCATATGAGGGAATTGAAGTTCAGGGAATCTCTGAAACCGTCATTTCCAGAGGTAAAGTGATCGTGGAGAATTGTGATTACATTGGCAAGAAGGGAGATGGACAGTTTATTAAAAGAGGCCTCTACGGTGGAATATAAAATTTGATCATAAAATAGATAACAACATGCCAAGATTAATAAAATCCGGGTTGATCCAAATGAGCCTGGCTAAAACGGAAGGTGATGGGACCATTGAAGAGATCAAGGAAGCCATGGTGCAAAAGCATATTCCAATGATCGAAGATGCCGGTAAACAAGGAGTACAAATCTTGTGTTTGCAGGAGATCTTTAATACACCCTATTTCTGTCCCGGGCAGGACAAGGATTGGTATGCTTCAGCGGAATCTATCCCAGGACCAACAGTAGAAAGGATGCAAGAATACGCCAAGAAATACAGCATGGTCATTATCGTACCTATTTACGAAAAGGAACAAGCTGGTATCCTTTATAATACCGCCGCTGTGATCGATGCAGACGGGAGTTACATGGGGAAATATCGAAAGAACCATATTCCACATACCTCCGGTTTTTGGGAGAAGTTTTTCTTCAAGCCGGGGAATCTAGGGTACCCGGTGTTTGACACTCGTTATGCTAAGGTGGGGGTTTATATTTGTTATGATCGACATTTCCCTGACGGTGCACGCGTACTGGGTCTCAACGGAGCAGAAATAGTATACAATCCTTCTGCCACTGTAGCTGGACTATCACAGTATCTATGGAAGCTGGAACAACCTGCACATGCTGCAGCCAACGGCTATTTCATGGGTTGCATTAACCGTGTTGGGACCGAGAAGCCATGGGATCTGGGCGAATTTTATGGGACTTCATACTTCGTGGATCCCAGAGGACAAATTATTAAAGAAGCGTCTGAAGACAAGGACGAGCTTTTGGTGGCGGAATTGGATCTCGATGTGATCGACGAAGTCAGGTCGGTTTGGCAATTTTTTAGAGACCGACGCCCCGAAACCTATTCAAAACTAACAGAGTTGTAGCTTAACAGCATCACTCAATTTTCAGGAAACTGATCAATTATGGCTGAATTTAGCAGACCACAATCGGAAGAGGCATTTGAGAAAAACTTCGCTCAGATTAAGCCATTAATGAATGAAACCCAGGCGTATTATGAAAGTTCACGGTGTTTATTTTGCTATGAGGCGCCTTGTGTAAATGCTTGCCCTACCGGCATTGATATCCCTCTATTCATTAGACAGATTAATACAGGGAATGCTTTGGGAGCCGCCAAAACAATTTATGATGCCAATTATTTTGGTAATGCTTGCGGAAAAGTTTGCCCTACGGAGGTACTGTGTGAGGGCGCTTGCGTTTACATTCATCAAGATGTAAAAGCCATAGAGATCGGTCGGTTGCAGAGCTTTGCCACCACCAAGGCCATTGTTGATCACGAACAATTATTTACTCCGGGAGCAGACAATGGAAAAAAAGTAGCAGTGATTGGGGCAGGACCCGCTGGGATTTCGTGCGCCTGTGAGTTGAGGTTAAAAGGTTATGTGGTGGATATCTATGAGGCCAAGGAAAAACCTTCGGGTTTGACCATCTATGGTGTGGCGCCCTATAAAATTCGCAATGAAGAAGTTTTAACTGAAGTTGACTATTTGAAGCGGCAACTTGGATTTCATATTAATTACAACCACCCCATAGATTCCAAGGAAATAGTCGAACAATTGGAAGAAGATTATGGGGCTATCTTTTTGGGAATTGGTCTTGGAGAAACCAATAATATTGAACTTCCCGGAGAAGATCTGGAGAATTGTTTAGGGGCAGTGGAATACATAGAGGCACTGAGAATGCGCCATCATGAGGTGGGATTTGGGAATAAGGTAGTGGTATTAGGCGCCGGTAATACTGCCATGGATGCCGCTTCCGAATCTGCCAGGATGGGTGCTGAAAAGGTGGTGCTCGCTTATAGGAGATCCAAGGAACAGATGCGTGCCTACGAGTTTGAATATGACCTGGCTAAAAGTGTGGGAGTAAAGGGATTATTCAACGTGTCACCAATTGAAATTGTAGGTGATGGTAAGGTAGAGGGGGTAAAATTTATTAGAACCAAAAATGAGAATGGAAAGTTAACCACAGTGCCAAATAGTGAATTTTTGGAGCCCTGCGATATGGTAATACGGGCAACTGGCCAATCAAAATTAGTAGAGTTTTTATCGAATATTCAAGGATTGGAGTTGGACAATCTGGATAGAATAAAGGTAAACTACAAAAATTACCAGACTACAAATGCTCAATATTTTGCCGGCGGCGATGCAGTTAATGGAGGGGTGGAAGTAGTAAACGCAGTGGCGGAAGGCAAAATTGCTGCTCTTGGAATTGACAAATTTTTGATGTCAAATGAATGAGGACCAAGTTAGTATCTTCCACTAATGATGAGTTAACCTTCCTGATGGCCGAAAATCAGGAACTAATTAAAATTATTGCCAAATCTGTGGTTAGCACCAAGAAAAATAAGCTGAAAAACTAAATGGCAATAAATTTTTAGTGTTACATAATCCATTTGACATTAAACCATTTGACATAATATTATGGCTGATTTATCAATAAATTTCGCTGGTATTAAAGCTCCCAACCCATTTTGGCTGGCTTCGGCACCACCTACTAATTCAGGATATCAGGTTATGAAGGCTTTTGACCAAGGTTGGGGAGGTGCAGTCTGGAAGACGCTCGGTGTTCCGGTAGTAAATGTTTCTAGTCGTTATGGTGGTATGAACTACCGTGAAAGCCGTATGGTGGGTTTTAATAACATTGAGCTTATCACTGACCGGCCGTTGAAGGACAATTTAAAGGAGATTGAAGAAGTGAAAAAGCATTTTCCGGACCATGCCGTTATTGCTTCATTGATGGTTGAGTCTCGAGAGGAGTGGCATCAAATTATAAGGGACTGTGAAAATGCAGGAGCCGATGGATTAGAGCTCAACTTTGGCTGCCCTCATGGTATGTGTGAGCGAGGAATGGGATCTGCGGTAGGGCAGGAGCCTGAGGTACTTAAAACAATTGTTTCCTGGGTAAAAGAAGTGGCACAAACACCGGTTATTGTAAAGTTAACTCCCAATATCACCGACGTTACCGAACCTGCGGTAGCAGCAAAAGAGGGTAATGGAGATGCCATTTCTTTGATCAATACCATTCAAAGCCTAATGGGAGTTGACCTTGATAATTTTGTATGTTATCCTAATGTTGATGGGGCAAGCACCAACGGTGGGTATTGCGGCCCGGCGGTGAAGCCTATTGCGCTAAATATGATCAAGAGTTGTGCCCAACACCCGGATGTTAATTTACCTATTTCCGGAATAGGTGGAATCGAAAACTGGAGGGATGCTGTGGAGCATATTTTATTGGGAGCTGGTTGCGTGCAAGTATGTACAGCAGTCATGCACTATGGGTTTGGCATTATCAGAGAGATGATACCCGGAATTGATAGGTATATGGA
Source organism: Bacteroidota bacterium (assembly GCA_027297025.1). Classification (GTDB taxonomy): domain Bacteria; phylum Bacteroidota; class Bacteroidia; order Cytophagales; family Cyclobacteriaceae; genus JAPUIM01. The sequence goes on from JAPUIM010000407.1 coordinate 9,607, forward strand.
TGAAAAAGGATTTAAAACCATTGACGAAATGGTGGGGAAAGCATTGCCAAATACCAAGACTTGGGAAAATCTTAACCTTAAATACAAGGTAGTAGCAGATATCAACGAAGATAAATGCATCCAATGCCAATTATGTTATATCGCTTGTGAGGATGGGGCGCATCAGGCCATTGGGCTACCCGATGAGGACTCCAGAGTCCCTTATATAATCGAAGAAAACTGTGTAGGCTGTAATTTATGTGCTATCGTTTGTCCGGTGGAGGGATGTATCACCATGGAGCGAAAAGATGATGGATCTCAATCCATTACCTGGAAAGAACGAACAGCAAAAGGAGACATACCTACCACCTTCAATGATCCGCTGGCAGGAGGTATCGGACATTGGATACCCGAACCAATCGAAGCTTTAAAAAAGGGTAAGAAATGATTTCTGGATCAAAATTAATTTTCAAGAGTGCTCCCAAGTAAACATCCCCCAAAGTTACCTTTGGTTTTACAAACCAGCGAATTGGTGAGCCATTGCAATATTTAGGAACAGGAACCTTTAATTACAATTCCCTGATCTTAATATTTCTAAACCAGGCATCATCTCCATGGTCCTGAAGTCCGAAATAGCCCGTCTTGGCTACATTGGCCCAGTCTTCATTAAGTCCCGGGAATTTACTTCCAGCCACCAATTCCTCCCATTCCGGCGTCCACAAATGGTACTCGACAACCGTTTCACCGTTTTGTTTATGTTCAACCGTGCCTTTGTAGACGATAATTTCTACAGCATTCCACTCTCCTACCGGCTTGGCATTTTGGGGCTTCGCAGGAATAAGGTCATATAAAGAACCGGCTTGACGATTCCCATCTTTTCCCTTCATGGCATCCGGATGTTTATTATTTTAAAGAACCTGCATCTCAGGGGCTGTTTTCCATATAAAATCCAAATCAGGTGTTTCTTGGCCTAGATAAAATATTCCGGAATTACCGCCTTCTGAGATTTTCCACTCCAACTTTACATGGAAGTTGGAAAATGTTTGATCATAAAGAATATCTCCGCCGTCTTCGGCACCGGCTTCTCCTCTGCCCGACCCCTGCATATGTAAAGTTCCGTCAACTACTTCCCAGGCTACTGGAAAATGTTCCTTTCCATATCCCCTCCAACCATTGGAAGTTTCACCATCGAATAGAAGTTTCCAACCATCTTCCTGTTCTTGTTGTGTCAAGGCATTGAGTAACGTTTCAGGCTCAGATACCATTGGTTCTTCTTGATCAGTGGCAGCTTCTTCTACTTTGGCTTCTTTTTGACCTCCGCAGGAAGCGACTAAGATCATTAAAGATAAAAAGACAAAAAGCTGTGAGATATTTTGGCTCAAAATCGTACAAATTGTTTTTAGAATTGAGTTCATTATTTTAAATGTTTTGGTAAGGTTCTATAATGATATTACAGTGACCAGCCTTCCCGGTATGAGGGTTTTATGTATCCCTCAGCAGCGGGTTTGGCTTTAACTGTTGCATATTTAGTATCAAATCTCGGGTCTCCGTCAATGACTGTGAATTTGTCAGAGGTTACTACCTTGATTTCATCCTCATCTGAGATATTGGTAATCTTCATATTCTCTCCATCCCACATCAACTTACGTTTCAGATCCTGAAGGCGAATAGCCAGATTCCCCATCACCACCATTTCATTAAGAGGACCTGCATAGTCAAAATTAGAGCTGGGTTGAACCCGTTTTTTGGCTTTCTCTTTGCATGCTCTAACCCAATCCATTTCATGTCCACCGGTCATGGCATTTTCAATCCTCCGCAAGCTGGGTTCAGGTCTATTGTATTCCTTATCCAGTTCTTCTGGCAGCAACCTCGGCTTTAGCGCATAAGTATCACACATCAGTTTTCCTTTGGTACCAACAAATAAACAGCCTCCTCCGGAATCGCCCATCATTAGTCCCGGACCAAGCTCAGAGGGTCTCTTGGGCAGTAAACCACCATCATACCAGGAAACTTTAACCGCCGGCATGGCTACTTTGGGTAGGCTCTTTCGTGCTGGAAACTCAAGATGAACAACAGAGGCCTGGGGAGCGCTTTCTGTATTCAATTGGGTTGAACTTCCTTCCATGGCAATTGCATACTTCAACTTGAGAGCCTTAAATATCGGGTCAAGGATGTGGCATCCCATATCACCTAAAGCTCCGGTTCCATAATCCCACCAGGCCCTCCAGTTCCAGGGATGGTAAACTTCATGATAGGGGCGTGCCGGTGCAGGGCCCAGAAACAGATCCCAATCCAGTGTGTCGGGGATTTCCATGGTTCCGGCGGGTCGCTCCAGACCTTGCGGCCAGATCGGACGGTTGGTCCAGGCGTGAACTTCCGCTATTTCACCAATAGCACCGTCCCAGATCCACTCACAGATCTGCCTTATTCCTTCAGCTGAATTGCCCTGGTTCCCCATTTGAGTACAAACACCGGTTTCCTCAGCCAGCTGGGTCAAAAGTCGGGATTCGTACACGGTACGGGTCAGGGGTTTTTGGGCATACACATGCTTTCCTGCCTTCATGGCATCCCGGGTTACCACATAGTGTGTATGATCCGGGGTACCTATCATAACCCCTTCAATGTCTTTTTCCTTGTCCAACATCTCCCTGTAGTCTTTATACTTTTTAGCATTTGGGTATTCTAGAAAGGTTTTTCCCGCGTATTTCCAATCGACATCACATAAAGCAATGATATTTTGGGTATTCATGTTTCGCAGGTTGTTAGCGCCAATACCTCCTATCCCAACTCCAGCAATGTTCATTTGGTCGCTCGGGGCCACATAACCCACTCCTCCCAGCACGTGACGTGGAACTACAGTAATACCTGCAGCTGTTAAGGCGGTTCCCCTTATGAAGGTCCTACGGGAAATGCCGGTTTGTTCATTCTTTTTGCTTTTATTCATAACTAAGGAATTTTTTGAAATATGTGAATCAACTGGAAAATAATACAGTTATCTCTTATCAATGTTCTAATTTACAAATCACCTTTTAGTCAATAGAACTTTGAAATTAAGAATTTTAAATTTCTATTCAAATCCAAAAGAAGCGATTATACCTAGTATGTTGTTCAAACCCGCTTCAGGTTCCATTTACTCCTCAATCGTTGCACCTTCTTTCCGAGTGGACACCTTATCATTAAATGTAAAATAAAAGAATACCGCAACCAGTAAAGCGAATGTACCAGGGATCCACCAAATTGTGGTCCAATCCTTTAAACCATCCACGGTGAAAACATCGACTATGTTGCCAGCCAGTACGGAACCCAAACCCATTCCCACCCCATAAGTTACCAGGGTGATAAATCCTTGTGCACTGGCACGGATGTCCTCCCCAGCTTTTTTATCAACATAGATCTGACCCGTAACAAAAAAGAAGTCATAACATACTCCATGAAGTAAAATTCCCAAATAAAGCATCCAAACCATTCCTCCAACATCACCCATGGCAAACAGGGCATACCTTAAAACCCAAGCTAACATTCCTACCAGAAGCATTTTCTTTATCCCTAACCGTACAAAGAAAAAGGGCATGAGTACCATAAATAACACTTCCGACATCTGTCCCATCGATTGCTTTGCAGCTACTCCGGACATGCCGATTTCATTAAGGTAAAGATTTGTAAAACTGAAGTAAAATGCCAGAGGGACTGATATCAAAAGAGAGCTCACCATGACAGCTGCAAAGGATTTGTTTTTCATTAATTTAAGCGCCTTTAATCCCAGGATATCTCCAAATGTCACATCTTCTCCAGTATTCTTTGGTGGGGTTTTAGGGAGGGAAAAAGAATACAGCCCCAAAATAACTGAGGCAATAGCTGCCATTTTAAGCGGTACATTACTTTGTTCAACATTGGCGAAAATAGGACCTAATATAAAACTAATGCTTAACCCGGCAACGATCCAACCGATTGTACCCCAAACCCTTATTTTGGGGAATGTTTTCCCCGGGTTGTCCATCTGTTGAAATGAAATATTGTTGACTAATGCTAACGTGGGCATGAAACAAACATTGTAAAGCAAAAGGACCCCTATAAGGGTTGTAGTTTCAGTGATTCCGGTAGCGAAATACATTATTACGGCCCCCGTAAGATGAAGCACTCCCATCACTTTTTCAGAGGAGAAATAACGGTCAGCGATCATACCAATGAAAAAAGGAGAGATTACAGCGGCAATGTTATTCATCAAGTAGGTGTAGCCAATATCAGTTCCTGAAAAACCAATATTTCCTAGATACGAACCGATAGTGACGAACCAGGCTCCCCAAATAAAAAATTCCAAAAACATCATGATACTTAGGCGGCCGTATGTTGATCCCTTCACGTACTTTCCAGTTTGTTGCCGGTATTAATATGATACAATAATTCGAAAAGCACAAATGAAAATCTCCTGCAATTGATTGCAACATTTGGATTAATTCATTATTAAAATATCAATATTATTGCTAATATTCATTTGCGTAGCAGTATAAGGATTTTCATAAACGTTCAAGGAAATGACAAAAGTAAATCGCAAAATGAGAATGGGAATGATCGGAGGAGGGAAAGGTGCTTTTATTGGAGGTGTACATAGATTGGCAGCTAACCTGGATGGCGAAATTACTTTGGTTTGTGGCGCTTTTAGCCGCGATCCTCAAAAATCCAAAGAATCCGGTGAGGAAATGTATTTGTCGCCGGAAAGGGTGTACGGCACTTATCAGGAAATGATTGATAGTGAGAAGGAAATTTCTGAAGGAGAAAGAATGGATTTTGTTTCTATTGTCACCCCTAATCATATGCATTTTGCTCCGGCCAAGTATGCATTGGAAAACGGCTTTCCGGTGGTTATTGATAAACCATTGACCTTTTCCTATGAAGAATCCAAAGAACTATTGAAACTGGTCAAAGAAACAGGTTTGCTTTTTGGACTCACTCATACCTATACCGGATACCCCATGATCAAGGAAGCCAAGGAATTGATAAAATCGGGAAAGTTAGGGAAGATCAGACGGGTGGTAGCTGAATATCAACAGGGGTGGTTATCCACTAAATTGGAAGATGGTGATCAAAAACAAGCTGATTGGCGCACTGATCCTACCCGCTCTGGTAAAGCAGGATGTATGGGCGATATTGGAACTCATGCCGAGAATTTAGCCGAATATGTTACCGGATTGAAAGTAAAGGAATTGTGTGCTGACCTCACTGCCTTTGTGGAAGGAAGGAGGCTGGATGATGATGGTAATGTCTTACTTAGATTTAATAATGGTGCCAAGGGCGTGTTGTTTGCCAGCCAGGTAGCAGCAGGGGTTGAAAATGCTATACGCTTAAGGGTTTATGGTGAGTTGGGAGGGTTAGAATGGTCTCATGAAGACCTCAATACATTAATCGTCAGATGGTTGGATAAACCAGCCGAAATATTGAGAACCGGGGTAAACTATACCAATTTGTCCGATCGGTCTTTAATAAATACTCGTGTCCCTGCCGGACATCCCGAGGGTTATTTGGAAGCATTTGCCAATATTTATCGAAATTTTGCTAAAACCTTAAAAGCGCGAATGAATGGGGAATCAATTGACAATGAGGCCTATGATTTTCCCACGGTGGAAGAAGGTGTTCGTGGCATGGCGTTCATCGATGCTGTGGTGGAATCCAACGAAAAAGGAAGTGTCTGGGTTAAGATAAATGAATGATTGATGGATAGACTGAAAATTGGTGTCATACTTCCCAAGAAACTATTAACTAATAACAATTAACCAGGAATATATCTGCTATGAAAACTATCAAAGGTCCAGCCATCTTTCTGGCCCAGTTTATGGGAGATGAACCACCTTTTAACAGTTTGGAAAACATCTGTAAATGGGCTGCCGATCTTGGTTATATTGGAGTACAGATACCCACCTGGGACAATCGTTGCATTGATCTTCAAAAAGCTGCTGAGAGTAAAGATTACGCCCAGGAATTGAAAGGAAAGGTAAGCGCTTGCGGAGTAGAGATCACTGAACTGTCCACCCATCTCCAGGGGCAGTTGGTGGCAGTTCATCCGGCTTATAATGAAATGTTTGATGGATTTGCCCCTGAATCCGTACACGGTGATCCAAAAGCACGAACCGAATGGGCAGTACAACAGTTAATGTATGCCGCCAAGGCTAGCCAAAATTTAGGCATCAATGTGCACGTTACCTTCTCC
>JAPUIM010000408.1 GCA_027297025.1 Bacteroidota bacterium
CGGAATCGCTCCCATTAGAACCTACGATTGATTCTTTACAGATCGCTGCTCCACCCCCCACTATGTTATATGGGTTTGTGGTAGATTCCATGGTAATTATCGAAGGCAAAATAAAGAGAAATCAAAATCTTTCTGATATCCTATCTTCCTATAACGTTTCTCCCGAAGTGATCCATGAACTGGCAAAAAAATCTCAAAAAGTCTTTGATGTGAGAAAAATCGGTATCCATAAAAAATATACCTTGATTTGTCAACCCGATTCCTTTAATACCGCCAAGTGTTTGGTTTATGAACCCAATCCGCTGGAATATATTGTGTTTGATTTAAACGATACTTTGCAGGTATATAGAACATTGCGTAAGGTGGACACCTTGGAAAGGACCATGGGGGGATATATCACTAAATCGTTGTACCAAGATATGGTTGATAAGGGAGCCTCCCCACAACTTGTCAATGATCTGGTAGATGTTTTCGGATGGCAGGTCGATTTTTTCAGGGTACAAAAAGGCGACAAGTTTAAGCTAATTTATGAAGAGACCCAGGTAGAAGGCGAATTCGTGGGTTTGGGAAAAATAATTGGTGGCTATTTTGAACATTTCGGCAGCGAGTATTATGCAATAAACTATGATCAAGGGAAGGGGCATGACTTCTTTGATTTAGAAGGAAATAGTTTGCGAAAGGCTTTTTTAAGAGCCCCCATTGAGTACAGCAGGATTAGTTCACGTTATTCCGGACGTAGATATCATCCAGTTTTAAAAAGACATGTAGCTCATTTAGGCACTGATTATGCCGCGCCCAGAGGAACACCCATTCGTGCGGTAGGAGATGGCACTATTAGCGAAGCTGCCTATGGCAAGTATAACGGAAACTTTGTGAAGATCAAGCACAATGGAACTTACTCCACGCAATATTTGCACATGCATAAAATTACCAGGGGCATTCGACCTGGTGTTAGAGTGAAAAAAGGTCAAATCATTGGGTATGTAGGTAGAACCGGACTTGCCAACGGGAGCCATGTCTGTTACCGATTTTGGAAGAATGGAAAACAGGTAGATGCTTTGAAAGTATATATTCCACCCTCTCAACCAATAGAAGAGCAAAATAAGTTTGATTTCAATTATTTGAAGGAAAACATTAAGACCCAGTTAGACCACATTCCAATTTCTCCAAAAACTCCTAAATTATTGGCCACATCTAGGTAATCTACTATAGGTTGTTAATCGATACTTCCTTTTTCAATAATTACTGAAATGACGGTTTCTTTGGTAATATATTTGTTTCCTTGTTGTGTAAATTTATATAGAGGTAACAATCCCTAAGTCTTTTAACCATGAAGAACCCATTTAACTGGGGGATGGTGTTTTTTCTTTTACTTTCGGGTAGCATAAAAGCCCAAAAGGTGGGATTGGTTTTAAGTGGCGGTGGCGCCAAAGGATTAGCCCATATTGGGGTTTTGAAGGCCTTGGAAGAACACGACATACCCATCGACTATATTGTGGGTACATCCATGGGCAGTGTTATTGGCGGAGCATATGCAGCTGGTTACTCCCCGGAAGAAATTGAACAGATCTTTGAATCCGAGCGCTTTCAAAACTGGATGGCAGGAGAAGGTAGTGATTTTTACAATTTCTATTATAACAAGCGCGAAACCGATCCTTCGTGGGTTTCCATAGACTTTTCCTTCGATTCTGCCTTTGTGAATACCTCTGTGAGGGCCAGATTAGCCGGTGATTTCGCTTTGAATTTTGCTCTGGCAGAATTGTTGGCCCAGGCATCTCAACGCGCGAATTACAATTTTGATAGTTTATTTGTACCATTCAGGGCAGTGGCAGCTGATATATTCACTCAACAGGTGGTAGTTCTGGATAGCGGAGAATTGAATAATGCAGTTAGGGCATCATTTTCTGTACCATTTCTATTCAGACCCATCAAAATCAAAGAAAAATATTTATTTGACGGTGGTTTATATAATAATTTTCCGGTAGACGTGGCTAAGGATGAATTTGATCCGGATATAATTTTAGGCGTCAACGTTTCCCCAAAAAAGTTTAAAGAATATCCTTATGATGAGGATGAAAAGCTTATTTCCCAGTCTCTTTTTTTGATGTTGTTGGATAAATCAGATACCACTGAAGTGGGTAGTGACGGGATCTATCTAGAACCGAATGTGTCACCATTTTCTTCTTTCGATTTCGCTAAGGTGAGTGCTATTATAGACAGTGGCTATACCGCCACTTTGGAAATGATACCTTTCATAAGATCCAAAATACCAAATCAAATATTATGTGAGGATCGTTCTCAGCGCCGTCATGATTTTGTATTGAGCATGGAACCTTTAATATTCAAGGAAATAAAATTAATAGGATTCGATGCCTCGCAGGAAAAATTTATCAGAAAACGACTGCACGCGGATAATCCTAATCTAAATATTGCCCACATAAAGTCGGGGTATTACCATCTAGTTTCGGACGAGTATTTTGTTGACGTATTGCCCAATATAAGGTACAACCGCCAGAACCAAGCTTTTGATTTTGAACTTTATGGAAACCCCAAGAATCAGGTAAATCTTGGATTGGGTGGAAATATGTCTACTCGAAGCATCAGTGCATTATTCTTGGGCATGGAATACAGAAGGTTTAAGCGGATACTATCAACTTATAATGTGGGCCTATATACCGGGAGGTTCTACCATTCTGCTAAATTTCGTAATCGGCTGACATTTGCTACCGCCAGTCAAATCTATTTACAGCCAGAGTTCACTTTTAATAGCTGGGATTTTTTGAATTCTGAAGAATTGATTTTTGAAGATAGCCGTCCCACGGTTTTAAAACAGATCGATCGCTTTTATGGATTGATAATGGGTTTGCCTGCTGGAAGAAAAAGTAAAATAGAATTCCTGGGCGCTCATTTTAACAACAAAGACAAATTCAGTAATAATGGGGAGTTCGGCCCTTCATTCACTTTAGATAATTTGAAATTTAGCGGGCTAAGATTTGGGATAACCTATGATAGAAATAACCTTAACCACCGGCAATATGCATCGGCTGGTAGCGCCCTTTCTGTTTCGGTAGATTATATTAATGGTGAAGAGGAGTACGAACCGGGTAATACCTCAAATTTGACCAGCCCCATAAACACTAACCATTCGTGGTTTAGAGGGCATTTAATGGCAGAACAATATTTCTCCCTGGGGGGGTTTAAGTACGGTTATTTCCTGGAAGCCTCTATATCCGGCCAGCCATTATTTTCCAATTACATGGCCTCTTTAGTAACTTCACCGGGGTTTTATCCCCTTCCAGATAGCAAAACCATTTTCCTTCAAAATTTCAGGGCTTATAATTTTGCTGCCATTGGGGTTAGAAACATTTGGACCATCCGAAGAAATCTGGATTTGCGGTTAGAAGGTTATGCCTTTAAGCCTTTCGAAGAAATAAGAGAAAGTCCGGAACAAATTCCGGTGCTGGAAAAAGATTTGTCTAAAGTATATTTTATAGCCACCATGGCCTTGGTTTACCATTCGCCCATTGGGCCAATTAGCGCTATGATGAATTATTACGACGATGAAGAAAATGATTTCGGATTTCTTTTACACGTCGGATACCTAATATTCCAAACCAAATCACTCGAATAACAACTTGATCATTATAATTGCGTCATGACCAATAAAGATCATGGATATAAAAAAAGGCTATTAAATTTTGAGGAAAAATTATTTTTTCTTTATTTAAAATGCTAAATATGTAAGGTTTTTATGGATTTTATTAATACAAAACACATTGTGACTCTACATATTACTTTACGAATACTGGGGGCATACTTAATTTTTTTCTCGGCATCTCTTGCTTTTGCCCAAAACAATTTGGTTAGAATACAGGGCAAAGTTATAGACGCTGCCACCAAGGAGCCAGTACAAGCCGATATTACTTATGAAAAATTGCCCAATTATGATGATATGGGGATTACTCGTTCTAATAGGGAAACTGGTGAGTATAAACTTTACATGCTACATGATGGTAATTATCGGATTAAAATTTCCGCCTCTGGTTACCCTAACTATACCGAAGAAATAACGGTTATTGATGAAGATGCTGATGGCATTTTAGAAAAGAACTTCGAATTGGCATCTTCTGGGATAAAACATGAAATTATCCGATTGGAAAATTTATTATTTGCCAGGGGTAGGGCCGACATCAGCCCAAGTTCACATTCAGAACTTGATGAGCTTGCTAAAATGATGAAAGAAAGACAGAGCATAAGGATACAATTAGAAGGCCACACTGATTTCCAGGGAAATGAACAAAAAAATTTAGAGCTATCTCAAGCCCGTGTGGAATCGGTAAGGGATTATTTGGTGGATAAAGGGGTAAGCAATAAACGTATTCTTTTAAAAGCTTTTGGCGGCGCTGAGCCTCTAACCAGGGAGAGGACTCCAGAAGCAAGGTTGAAAAACAGAAGAGTGGAAGTAAGGATCT
>JAPUIM010000409.1 GCA_027297025.1 Bacteroidota bacterium
GACCAAAATCTGATCAGTAAAATGCCCTCTGAGAAAATTGCCAATTTCGCCTACAAAAATGAAGGAGCGTTCAGCTTTGTAGACGCCACCAGGGAGTGGGGACTGGATCAGCCTGTTTTTTCCAATGGATCTGTCTACGCCGATCTGGACAATGACGGTGACCAGGATTTGGTGCTGAACAATCTTAACCAAAAGGCTTGGATTTATCGGAATAATGCCAATACACTTACGGATCACAACTACCTGCGAATCACCTTAAAAGGTTCTGGCAACAATACCTTTGGGATTGGGGCGAAAGTGCGAATCAAAACCAAGGGAACCATGCAGTATCAAGAGTTGATGCCTACCAGGGGGTATCAATCATCGGTGGATGCGAACCTGGTTTTTGGCTTGGGCACCAGCAACATAATTGACACCATAGAGATTATATGGCCTAATGCACAGTATCAGGTATTGACCAAGATCGTGGCCAATCAAAACATCACCGTTGTCCAAGAGGAAGCGGATCTCTTCTATTCTTACACAGCACCTGCCAATAAGCATACCTATTTTGAAGATGTTTCAGCCCATTTTAATCTCTCCCACAAGCATCATGAAAACGCTTTTGAAGATTACCATAGGGAATACCTGATGCCGCATAAACTTTCCACTCAGGGTCCCATGCTGGCTGCAGCCGATATTAATGGGGATGGATGGGAAGATTTTTTTGTCGGAGGCGCCTCCGGGCAGCCCTCACAGATATTTTTGCAGGGACCACAAGGTAAATTTCAAGCTCGGGCAATCGAAGCATTCCATCTACATCATCCAGCAGAGGACGTAGGAGCCGAATTTTTTGATGCCGATGGCGATGGGGATCTTGACCTATATGTGGTCAGCGGGGGAAATCAATATGGCAACAAAATACCTATTATGTGGGACAGACTGTACTTGAATGATGGGGATGCAGGATTTACCCACTCACGGGATGCGATACCTCCATTATTCAGCAATGGGTCTTGCGTGACGGCAGGTGATTATGATGACGATGGGGATATGGACTTGTTTGTAGGTAGTAGGTCGGTGGTTGGCAGTTATGGACTTAGTCCCGTCAATTATATTTTGGAAAACAACGGTGAAGGCAAATTTAGCGATGCAACCAAAGAGGTGGCGCCGGAGCTTCTTGCTGTCGGCATGGTTACTGATGCAATTTGGTCCGATTTCAATCAGGACCAATTATTGGATCTAATTTTAGTAGGAGAATGGATGCCGATAACCATACTGAAAAATATTGGAGGTAAGTTGGAACTGCTAAAGGAGCAAGCCTTTCTCGATAAATCCAACGGTTGGTGGAATACCATTGAACAAGGGGATTTTGATGGTGATGGAGATCTGGATTATGTTGCAGGCAATTGGGGTACCAACTCCAAGTTAAAAGCTTCTGAGCAGGAGCCGGTCACATTATATCTCAAGGATTTTGACAATAATGGGAGTTACGATCCTATAATCTGTTATTATCGCAACGGTCAGAATATTCCTTTTGCCACTCTGGATGAACTGGTGAAACAACTAACATTTTTAAAAAAGAAATTCACCAGCTACCAAGATTACGCCCGGGCTGAAACGATCCATGATATTTTAGATCCTGAGTTGATTGAAAATGCCATCGTAAAACAAGCTTATACCTTCAGTTCCTCATATATAGAAAACCTGGGCAATGAGACTTTTAGATTAACCCCATTGCCAATAGAGGCGCAATTCTCACCGGTGTTTGGTATGCTGGTTGATGATTTTAACCAGGACGGCCATCTGGATATCCTACTCGGTGGAAATTTCATGGGGTCCAATATCAGTTTAGGGCTTAATGATGCCAGCTATGGTCTTTTATTGAAGGGAGACGGGACAGGAAACTTTCGACCCGCATCTTATGGAGAAAGCGGTTGGCTCCTGAAAGGCGAAATAAGAGACTTAAAATTAATCCAATTGGATGATGGCCAGAAGATGATTTTGGTGGCTAGAAATAACCAATCACTGCAAATATTTAGCTGGAATAAAAAGGCTATTCCATGAGATGTGAGCTGGCCTATCAGATAAAATAGTTGGTGTTATTTGATGAAATCGCAGGTAACAATTAAATTCGGAAGTTTTTAAAAAAGAACCTAAAACTCCAGGTAAACTAGAATAGCGCAACTTGCTCTTTATACTAAATACAATTCAAAAAATGGCCGATATTATGCCCAATAAGCGGGTACTTTGGGCAATTTTGGTGGGGGCCCTATCGTTTGTGCTGGGATCCTGCCGTTTCCCTCAACAGGAAGAACCGGTTCCTACGCTCTTTACGTTACTTACGCCGGAGAAAACCAACGTTAATTTTGTCAATCAACTGACATTCACCAACGAGTTTAACATTTTCAAATATCGTAACTTTTATAATGGCGGAGGAGTGGCCTTGGGGGACATCAATAATGATGGTTTAATAGACCTTTACCTTACCGCCAATATGACGGCCAACAAACTTTTTTTAAACAAGGGAAACTTCGTGTTTGAGGACATTACCGAACAGGCTGGCGTAGGCGGTTCCAGGGCCTGGTCTACTGGTGTGAGTATGGCCGATGTCAATGGCGATGGATGGTTAGACATTTATGTTTGTAATTCCGGAGAATTAAAAGGTGACAATAAACAGAATGAACTGTTTATCAATAATGGCGATCTCACATTTTCCGAAAATGCGGAGGCCTATGGGTTGGCAGACCGGGGTTATTCCACACATGCCGCTTTTTTCGATTACGATAAAGATGGAGACCTTGACGTTTATTTGCTCAACAATTCCTTTCAGGCTATAGGTAGTTTCAATTTGAAAAAAAATGAAAGACCGAAGAGAGACCCGGTAGCGGGCGATAAGTTATTTCGAAACGACACGCCAACTGAAGGAAAGCCATTGTTTACCGATGTAAGCGAAGCGGCCGGCATTTATGGAAGTGTAATAGGCTTTGGTTTGGGTGTTACAGTGGGCGATTTGAATAAAGATGGTTGGCTGGATATATATGTTTCCAACGACTTTTTTGAAAGGGACTACATATACATGAACAACGGCGACGGCACTTTTACCGAGGATTTAGAAAAACAAATGAGAAGCATTAGCGCTGCTTCTATGGGGGCCGATATGGCCGATATCAACAACGATGGGAGGGCCGATATTTTTGTAACTGAAATGCTTCCCGAAAAGGAGGATAGAATAAAAACGGTTACCACTTTCGAAAATTGGGATAGATACCAATACAATGTAAGGAATGATTACCATCATCAGTTTACCCGGAACATGCTGCACATCAACAATGCAGATGGTACATTTAGCGAGATTGGCCGAATGGCAGGGGTGCATGCGACCGACTGGAGTTGGGCAGCCTTGATCGCCGACTTCGACAACGATGGATTTAAGGACATTTTTGTGGCTAATGGCATACATCAGGACCTCACCAACCAGGATTATCTTCAATTTATTTCCAATGAGGAAACCATCAAGGCCATCATCACTAAATCTGGTGTGGATTACAAAGCCTTGGTTGACGCAATTCCTTCCAATCGGATCCCAAATTATGCCTTTAAGAATAATGGAGGATCGGATCGTGGTCAAGCGGGATATAGTTTCACCAATATCACCGGGAATTGGGGTTTGGATACGCCCAGTCATTCCAACGGATCTGCTTATGGCGATTTGGACAATGATGGCGACCTGGATTTGGTAGTCAACAATGTCAATATGCCCTTATTTATGTACCGGAACGAATTAGATAAAATTCATCCCCAGCATCGCTTTCTAAAAATAATTTTGATTGGCAAAGCCCCCAACACCTATGCTATCGGAACGAAGCTTACCATTAAACATAAAGGGGCAACTTACTACCTGGAACAAATGCCGGTGAGGGGGTTTCAATCAACCATTGATTTCCGTCCCAATTTCGGATTGGGTAAGTTAGTCCAAGTCGATTCATTGATCGTGGAATGGCCGACCGGTCTTATGTCGGTTTTGAGGGATATTAAAACTGATCAGACTTTGACCATTGATGAAAATAAAATTGAATTCATAGAATGGGCTCCGGAATCCTTACAATATCAAAAATCTACAATCTTCACTGAAATTACTGAGGAACTCAATCTACCTTATGTACATAAGGAAAATCATTTTGTCGATTTTGATAGAGATCGTTTATTATTCCATATGATATCAACCGAGGGTCCCGGAATATGCCTGGGTGATGTGAATAATGACCATAAAGAAGATATTTTTATAGGAGGAGCCAAAGGTTTCAGCGGGGAGTTGTATCTCCAGATGGCAAATGGAAAATTTGGGAAAACATCACAACCAGCACTAGTGCGGGATAAGATCTCGGAAGATACGGACTGTACATTTTTTGATGCAGACAATGATGGGGATCTGGACCTTTATGTGGCTAGTGGAGGTACTGAGTTTTCCAGCAGCTCCTCTGCACTCAGTGACAGGCTTTATATCAATGATGGCAGGGGTAATTTTACCAAATCGCCCCAAGCTTTACCTACCGGGCAATTTGAGAGTAGTGCTACGGTGGAAGCAGCAGATTTTGATGGGGATGGAGACATCGATTTGTTTGTAGGAGTAAGAGCAATCCCCTTTCGATATGGACTGCCGGTCAATGGTTATATTCTTGAAAATAATGGAGAGGGGGACTTTTCCAATGTCACCAAACAATTGGCTCCCGGATTATTGGAAGTCGGACTGATCAAAGATGCCATATGGGAAGATATTAATAAAGATAATCGCCCTGATCTGATTGTGGTAGGTGAGTGGATGCCCATAAAGGTTTTTATTAATATATCCCGCCAGGGTCAAATCTCCTTCCAGGATATTACGGAAAGCGCCGGTTTAGGAGAAACCAACGGTTGGTGGAACAGTATTCAATCAGGCGATTTTGATAATGATGGAGATACGGATTTCATTGTAGGAAATCATGGCTTGAATAGTCGTTTCAAGGCCTCTTTTAAAAAACCGATCTCCATTTACATCAACGATTATGACCGGAATGGCACTATCGAACAAATAATTACTACATTCAACGGCGATACTGCCTATCCTCTGGCACTGAGGCATGATTTGGTGATGCAAATGCCCCACCTGAAAAAGAAATACCTTAAATACGAAAGTTTTAAAGGCCAAACCATCAATGATATTTTCCCCTCTGAAAAATTACAAAATTCGGTGATCCACCAGGCGTATAACTTGGAAACCTCTATGTTAATCAATAATGGTGACGGTACATTTGAAATTAAAGGTCTGCCTTTGAAAGCCCAATTGTCTCCGACTTTTGGAGTTTTATTGGGAGATTTTGATTCTGATGGAAATCAGGATATATTACTTGGAGGAAATCTTCATAATACCAAACCAGAGGTGGGTAGGTATGATGCAAGCTATGGACTGTTTTTAAAGGGAGATGGTAAAAATAATTTTGTTCCTATTTCTGCTCAAAAATCAGGATTCCTTTTAGATGGAGAAGTTAGAAACATTGTTGGGCTTTCAACAACTTACCAAAACCTGATCCTGGTGGTTAAAAACGATGATCCAATGCAAGTTTTCCAATATTAACTACTAGGTATCTATGTTTTATATTTGCCATTAAAAAACAAACTCTCAGCTTGATATATTGAATTAACTAACTAATGGACAACTATTTAGTTTAAGTTTTGGCATAAATAAATATAATCATGGCAAACGGATTTTTGATAGATATGGATGGTGTTATATACGGTGGAGACCAATTGATCCCTGGGGCTGATAAATTCATAGCCGAGTTATTTGACAAGGACATCCCCTTCACTTTTATGACTAACAATAGTCAACGCAGCAGGAGGGAGGTAGTTCGCAAACTGGATAAATTTGGCATTAGAGTGGATAGAAAACACGTATACTCAAGTGCTATAGCAACCGGAGATTTTTTGGGTAAGCAAATACCTAACGGTACTGCATTTGTCTTGGGGGAGGGGGGACTGCTAACCAGTTTGCACGAAAATGGGTACGACTTGGTTGATACCGATCCCGACTATGTGGTTGTGGGTGAAGGGCACAATTTCACCCTTGAGATGGTTCACAAAGCAGTGGATATGATCCTAAACGGATCCATTTTGATTGCCACCAATTTAGACCCTTCTCCAAAAAGAAAAGGTTGGAACAATCTAGGAATTGCTGCTATAGTGGCTATGATCGAAGAAGCTACCGGTCGCGAAGCATTTGTAGTGGGAAAACCCAGTCCGGTGATGATGAGATCAGCCCGCAAACATTTGGGTTTGGAAACAGACGAGGTCACGGTAATTGGCGATACCCTAGGCACCGACATATTGGGCGGATTTCAAATGGGCTATAAGACCATTTTAGTACTAAGTGGGGTAACCAATAAGGAGGAATTAGCCACTTATGCTTTCAAACCTCATTTGGTATTAGATTCCGTTGCCGACATCAAACTGCCACTTGAATGGTGGTAAAATAATAGGTAAAGTGAACCTGTTTTATGAACGCACTGGCATTTGGTGAAATTTTATGGGACATTATTGAAGGAAAACCCTATATCGGGGGTGCACCCTTCAATTTGGCCGCGCATTTGGCCAAGTGTGGAGCAGATTCATATATGATTTCCAGGGTGGGAAACGATGAGTTGGGATTATCTGCGCTTGAGGAGACCAAATCATTGTCGGTGAATGATACCTGGGTGCAAGTGGACAACCAATGTGCTACCGGTACTGTGGATGTTTTTTTACAGGACGGACAACCTACCTACACTATCTATGAAAACGTGGCCTATGATTTCATAGACTATCAGGAATTTGACCAACAGCAATTAAAAGCAGCAGAATTCAAAATATTTTATTTTGGCACCCTGGCTCAAAGGAATAAAAAATCCCGAGAAACCCTTTATCAACTATTGAGTGAAATTAACTTCAGCCTTATCTTTTATGATGTAAACTTGAGACAACAATTTTACTCCCGTGAAATAATTGAAAACTCATTACATTATTCTACCATTCTCAAACTCAATCATGAAGAAGTCGAGATATTATCCAATCTTTTATATGAGAGGGAATTTAGTATTGAGGAGTTTTCCCGTAAGTTGGTCACGGATTTTAATCAACAAATTATCATCACCACAGCAGCGGAAAAGGGGTGCATGGTATTCGCTGATGGCGAATTTCATACTGTTGCTGGAAAGAAAGTGGAGGTTGTGGATGCCGTAGGTGCAGGGGATTCATTTAGTGCGGCTTTTTTGTACAAATACTTCCAGGTAGGGGATCCGGTGAAGGCTGCATTTGTGGCCAACCAGATAGGAGCTTTTGTTGCTTCATCGAGAGGGGCCGTTCCCACTTATCCGGACCATATCAAAGAATTATTGAACAATTGATTTTTTAAAATATGAAAGGAAAATATTTTGTCCTGATCAATAGTGTGGTAGCCGCCTTGGGCGGATTTCTATTTGGATTTGATACAGCGGTTATTTCAGGCGCCGAACAGGCCATCCAACAACTTTGGAGTTTGGATGATGTGGACCATGGGTTAGTAGTGGCCATTGCACTTTATGGAACAGTAGTTGGCGCTTTATTCGGAGGGTACCCGGCTGACCGGCTGGGGAGGAAACGTACGCTATTTTGGGTTGGTGTCTTCTACTTGATTTCAGCGGTAGGCTCCGCATTGGCTCCTGATGTGGAAACTTTTATGATTCTACGCTTTTTGGGTGGATTAGGTGTTGGGGCATCTTCGGTTGCGGCGCCTATGTATATTTCCGAGATATCACCTGCTAATTCCAGAGGAAGAATGGTGGCTCTCTTTCAGTTCAATGTGGTATTTGGTATTTTGATCGCTTATGTATCCAACTACTTCATGGAGGGTGTCGGTGGCGCCGATGACTGGCGTTGGATGCTGGGGCTCGAGGCATTACCTGCATTGGCATTTATGATCTTGATTAATTTTGTCCCTCGAAGCCCTCGCTGGTTAATATTAAAGAAGGGAAAAATAGAGGAAGCGAAAGCGGTATTAATTTCTATTGATGCTGAAAATGCAGAAGCTACACTTAAATCAATCCAACAATCTGCTGAACATCAGAATGGTGGGAAGAACCGATTATTTGCTAAGAAATATTCATTTCCCATCCTTTTGGCGTTCCTGTTTGCTTTTTTCAATCAGGTATCTGGCATTAACGCCATTATATATTACGCACCGCGTTTATTTGAAATGACTGGGTTGGCGGCTAGCTCTGCTTTATTGTCAACAGCGGGTATAGGTTTAGTGAATATGATCTTCACTATTTTGGGAATGGTTTTAATTGATAAGGTCGGTCGAAAAATATTGATGTACATCGGGTCACTAGGCCTTATTATCGCCTTGGGCTTGGTTTCCAATGCTTTTTATACTCATACATTTGGCGGTGTTCCGACGTTTCTTTTAATCTACATTGGATTTTTTGCACTTTCTCAGGGAGCAGTAATATGGGTGTTTATTTCGGAGATATTTCCCAATGAAGTACGCGCAGCAGGACAATCCTTGGGTAGTTTTTCCCACTGGTTAATGGCAGCTTTTATTGCCAATGTATTTCCTTTTTTTACCAATGTTTATGGAGGGGGACCTATTTTTCTATTCTTTACAGTGATGATGATTTTCCAATTGTTATTTGTTTGGCAGGTGATGCCCGAAACAAAAGGCAAGACCTTGGAGCAAATACAAAAAGATTTGAGCATAGATTAGCCTTCATGCTACACGATTGTAGAGGAAGACTTTTGTACAATTACCTGGTTGTCATTTTTTAAGATAGGCTGTAAATTTGCTTAAGCAGTGGATACAGTTGCTGGAAACGGGGAGATGATGAAAAACTTTAAAAGCAAAATGAGAGAGTCATGAAAAGGAAGCGATTAACTATTCTTATATGGTGTTTGGTGTTGGTAGGTTTTTCCTGTACCCAACATTCCAAAGAATATAAGACTAAGGCTGCTGATCCGGAATTCCTTCACCGATCGGTTAAACAATTGAGTGATGTGATCGTTTATGATATTTTCTCACCTCCGGTTGCCAGCAGGGTCTATGCTTATCCATCAATAGCTGCCTTTGAGGTAATGATCAATGAATACCCTGAGTACCGTTCCCTGGCTGGGCAGCTACATGGATTGTCTGAGGTGCCGCCGCCAGATCCCAACCAGGAGTATTGCTTCCCCTTGGCCGGCGTTCATGCTTTTTTAAAATGTGGAAAACAGTTAATTTTTTCTGAGGAGAAAATTGAAGTATTCCAGAAAAAAATTTACCAGGAGTTCAAAGAGTTGGGTGTACCCAGTGCAGTTTTCGAGCGGTCGATTGCTT
The DNA here is from genome assembly GCA_027297025.1 of Bacteroidota bacterium. GTDB lineage: Bacteria > Bacteroidota > Bacteroidia > Cytophagales > Cyclobacteriaceae > JAPUIM01. The sequence goes on from JAPUIM010000409.1 coordinate 9,341, forward strand.
ACGGTAATAAAGTGAGCGATCATATAATGGCTTGGGCCGACAAAGATAATTACAAACAAACGCGGACCTTTCCCAAATATACGGTGACAGATGAAAAATTTAGGTGGCAGCCTACCCCGCCCGCCTATATGGAAGCAATAGAGCCTCACTGGAATAAAATAAGGACATTTGTTATTGATTCAGCTCAACAATTTATTCCGGCCCCGCCAACCCTCACCAGTTTAGAAAAGGGAAGTGATTTCTATAATGAAATAATAGAGGTGTACGAAACCGGTAAAAACCTAACCGATGAGCAAGCCGAAATTGCCAGCTTTTGGGACTGCAATCCCTATGTAATGCATACCAAGGGTCATTTGATGTTTGCCACCAAAAAAATAACACCTGGAGGACATTGGATGGGGATTACCACAGTAGCTTGTAGGACTAGCACCGCTGATATGATAATATCTGCGGAAGCTTATGCCTTGGTTACAATTGCCTTAGTTGATGGTTTTATAAGTAGTTGGGATGAAAAATTTCGCAGTAATCTGATAAGGCCTGAAACGTTGATAAATAAATATATCGATGAGGATTGGGTGCCTTTGTTGCAAACGCCGCCTTTTCCGGAATATCCCAGTGCCCATAGCGTCATATCAAGGGCTGCGGCCATTGCCTTGACTGATCTTTTTGGTGAACATTTTTATTTTGAAGACACGGTTGAATTGGAATATGGATTGCCAGCACGGACTTTTGATTCTTTTGTTGAAGCCTCCGATGAAGCTGCCATTAGCAGGTTATATGGAGGCATTCACTATATGCCTGCTTGTCAGTTGGGAGTAAATCAAGGAAAAAAATTAGGAACGTACCTTATAGAAAAAATCTCCACCAAGAACAAAAATATCTCCGCAGGAATTAACTAATTATTTGTATTAAAACGGCAATTTAATTGCTGGTTCATACACTAAACCAAGCACGTAAATTACCAGGGGTAATTTGGTATACAATTGCCTTATCTTATCCTTAATGTAATTTTTGGTTTCTACGGGAGTGGTCATCTGGTAGTGGTAGCACCCATTTGATTATTTCATTACTGTTAATAAAAACT
>JAPUIM010000041.1 GCA_027297025.1 Bacteroidota bacterium
AAAAATGTGATTAATCTTCATGATGGATATGCATTTTTCGGCAATTTCACTTACTTGAAAGACCAAGAAGGAAACGAGTATAAAGTTAATCCTGGGGATGGCGGTACAAATCCATTTATGGCAAAAATTGATTTTGAAGGAAATATTAAAAAAGTGATGCCAATTTCACATGACACCTCATTATATTTCACTGACTTGTACAAGGTGAATGACAAAAACATCAGCTTATTTGGCGAATTGGGAAACTTGTTTCAGGATGAGGTTTCCTCGAACTCTTTTTTTATTATTACAAATTCCGATTTTGAGATTATCTATTCTTCGTTGGAGTAGGGGAGTGATTTTTTTGAATTAACTTTGGAGTTAATTGATGATCTAAACCACTCATTATTATCTAATCCCTTATTTTAGTTGGTCTATTAAATCAAAAAAAATGAATAGAAGTATAGCCGCTGTTTTATTGGTAACCATTCTTGTCAGCATTGCGGCTTGCCAGCCAAAGGAACCCGAAATTGAAATAGAAGAAGTGAAGCGGATCATCAGTTTTTTAAGCTCCGATGAGATGGAGGGTAGACGGGCTTTTACCCCGGGTATAGAAAAAGCTTCCATCTTTTTGCAGGGGGAATTCGAAAAGATTGGACTTGAAACTTTAGATGGCCTGAATGATTATGAGCAAAGTTTCAAAATGTTCTCCTTAGGAATCGCAACTGCAGAATTAACAATTAACGGAAACGCCATTGAAGAAGAAAACTATTTTGCGGTACTTAATTCAAAGGAAATTGAGTGGGATCAGAACAGCGGATTGAGAATCGAAGTCATTGGTTCGGATGGCAATATTAGAGATACCTATGGCGAACTAAGAAATACTGAAGATAACATATTGGTGTTGGTGGATAAAGCACATGAACAGTTGTTTGGCAGATATAAAGATTTCTTATCAGGTCCTTCCTATAAGATGGAGCTTAAAGATTCAGGCAACCTGGTATTTATCTTAACCGGTGAAATAAATCCCGGAGAGTACAATATTAGCATAAAGGGCAACCTGTCTGAATTGAGCCTTTCCAATATAGTTGGAAAAATATCAGGTAAGCGGTCTGATGAGATTGTGCTATTTTCTGCGCATTACGATCATATCGGTATCAGGCCACCGGTCGAAGGGGATAGCATAGCCAACGGCGCCAATGATGATGCTTCAGGCACCACCGCGGTGGTTAGCCTGGCAAAATATTTTAGTCAAATGGAACAACCTGAAAGAACATTGATTTTTGTGGCTTTCACTGCTGAAGAAATTGGCGGCTATGGCTCAAGGTATTTTTCACAAGGAACAGATCCGGATAAAATAGTGGCTATGTTTAATATTGAAATGATTGGCAAAGGCGCTACCGAAGGCTCCAATACAGCCTGGATCACAGGGTTTGAAAAATCCGATTTTGGAAAAATATTGCAAAGGGCTGTTGATGGCGCCACGTATAAATTTTATGCAGATCCTTATCCTGATCAGAACCTGTTCTACAGATCAGACAATGCCACCCTGGCCAGGTTGGGGGTTCCTGCACACTCTATCAGTACCACTCCAATTGATGTAGATCCGGACTATCACCAGGTGAGTGATGAAGTGGAGACGTTGGATATTGTCCATATGACAAACACAATCAAGGCCATTGCCAAAGCAGCGGCTACTATTGTTTCCGGTCAGGAGACGCCCAGCAGGGTAGATCCTGCGGATGTTAATTGACAATCACTTGACACCAAAAATACAATGATGGCACACGGATAAGTCGGATAACACAGATTTCATCTGCATTTATTCGTAAAATCAGTGTTATCAGTGTTCCAAATACCTAAACAGTTGTAATTATTACTTCACTACTATCATTTCAGTTCTCTTTTCAACAAGCTTTCCGATTGGAGTAAGATTTGTGATAAACTGGGTTTTCATGAAATCTTCAAACACTTCTATTTTATCACCGTCTACAGAAATTAATAATCCTCCACTGGTTTGGGGGTCGGCCAGCAGGTTTTTCTGGTAATCTTCAAGAGGGGATATCTTGTCTTTATAGCTATTCCAATTTCGTTCAGTTCCTCCGGGTATGCATCCATTACCAAGGTAGTTGTCAAGAAAGTTAAACTTTGGGATTTTCTTAAACTCAATTTCAGCAGACAAGCCACTACCTTCACACATTTCACAAAGGTGACCCAACAGTCCAAATCCTGTAACATCTGTCATGGCATTCACATATTCCAAACCGCCAAATTCAAATCCTATATCATTAAGGGTTAGCATAGATTTTATTACGACATCAAGGTCCGATTCATCGGCAATACCTTTTTTGTGAGCCGTGGTGACTATTCCCACTCCAAGAGGCTTGGATAAATATAGTTGTGAATTGATCTTTGCTGAATTATTTCTTTTCAGGTTCTTTTTTTCAACAATTCCAGTTACTGCCAAACCAAAAATCGGCTCTGGCGTATCGATACTGTGCCCTCCACCTAAGGAAATGCCGGCTTTTTTGCAAATACTTCTACTACCATTTAAAACTTCTTTCGCTACATCTGGTGGTAGGCTATTTACAGGCCAACCCAAAATAGCAATTGCCATCATAGGCTTGCCTCCCATGGCATATACATCGCTGATGGCATTTACAGAAGCTATGCTTCCGAAATCAAAGGGATCATCCACGATCGGCATAAAGAAATCAGTGGTGCTGATTATTGCTGAACCGTTACCCATGTCGTATACGGCGGCGTCGTCTTTCGATGAATTGCCCACCAGTAGATTTTGATCAAATGATGAGATCTCTGAAGACTTTAAGATCTCCT
>JAPUIM010000410.1 GCA_027297025.1 Bacteroidota bacterium
GTAAGTGCAATGCACTTCTACCACCTCACCTGTGCCAGGGTCTTTTTTATAATCGGTACATTGTATAATATATCCATACTTAAGACGTACCTCACGATCAGGCCCCAAGCGGAAGAACTTTTTTGGAGGGTCCTCCATAAAATCGCCTTTTTCGATATAAATCTCCCGAGCGAATGGTATTTTACGGGTTCCGGTACTGGGATCTTCCGGATTGTTGGTAGCCTCCACCTCTTCCTCCTTATCTTCCGGATAGTTGGTGATCACCAATTTCAAAGGATTGAGAACGCCCATTACCCGGGGGGCATGTTTATTTAAATCTTCCCTAACACTGTGCTCCAGCAATGCTACTTCAATAATACCATCTCTTTTGGCTACCCCGATCCGGTCGCAAAAGTTGCGGATGGAATTGGGAGTGTATCCACGGCGACGAAGTCCGGAAATGGTGGGCATACGAGGATCGTCCCAACCATTTACATAATCTCCTTCTACCAATTCCAACAGTTTGCGTTTGCTCATCACAGTATAAGTGAGGTTGAGACGGGCAAACTCATACTGATGAGAGGGGAATATTCCCAATTCCTTTATAAACCAGTCGTACAAGGGACGATGTACTTCAAACTCCAAAGTGCATAGGGAATGGGTAATTTTTTCAATAGAATCGGACTGACCATGCGCCCAATCGTAGGTGGGATAAATACACCATTCATTGCCGGTGCGATGGTGAGCTACTTTTTTGATTCGGTACATCACCGGATCGCGCATATGCATATTGGGAGAAGTCATGTCTATCATTGCCCGCAATACCCGGCTTCCTTCCTCAAATTCCCCTGTTTTCATACGATCGAATAGATCCAAATTTTCTTCTACTGACCGGTTGCGAAAAGGACTTTCCCTGCCTGGTCGGGTGGGTGTACCCCTGGCTTCACTGAGCTGTTCCTGGGTTTCATCATCCACATAGGCTTTACCCGCTTTCACTAATATTACTGCAAATTCATACAACTGGTGGAAATAGTCGGAGGCATAAAATTCCCGGTCCTGCCAGTCATATCCCAACCATTTTATGTCTTCTTTGATGGAGTCTACATATTCTACATCTTCTTTGGCAGGATTAGTATCATCGAATCGAAGGTTGTAAAGTCCTCCATATTTTTCTGCAGTACCGAAATTTAGGCAGATGGACTTGGCATGTCCAATGTGTAAATAGCCATTGGGCTCAGGGGGGAAACGGGTATGCACTCTGCCCTGGTTTTTATTTTGCTTCAAATCACTTTCAATAATGCTGTGAATGAAGTTTAATGATTCTCCAGGTTCTTCGGTCATGTTCATATTCTTAGCCATCCCATCAATTCGGTGGTAAATCAGGCGTACAAAGATAGAAGTTGATTTGAGTTTTTAAATGATTCGAAGGAAAGTGGTTTTAATTAGAGATAAAATAATCACAAAATCTACATAACGAAGCTATACTTGGATGTTTCAGGAATTTTGAACCGTCTTATACTTTTTATGAAGCTTATTGTAAAAGTAGCCTACCACCAAAAGTAAAATGATGGAAATAAACTGGGAATGGGACAGCCAGTCTCCCATGATGTAACCTCTTTGGTAATCGCCTCTGAAGATTTCAATTACAGACCTTCCCAGTGCATACAATCCTAAATAAGTAAGGAATAACTGACCAGGAAATTTTCGTTTGCTTTTTAGAACCATCAGTATCAGGAAAATTGCAAGGATCAAAAAGGCACTGTACAATTGTGTAGGATGCAAAGGGGTATCTAATGGGCGGGCCCGGCAAACCGGATCGGTGAACACGATTGAAAATATGCCGTCGTGGGGCAACCCATAACAGCAACCGGCATGGAAACAACCCAAACGGCCAAAAAAATGAACAATACAGGCGGATAAAGCGACAATGTCAAGCATCTCCAGGGTGGGCAAGTTATTTACCTTGAAGAAAACCAGCATGGTTGGAATGGCAAACAGCAAAGACCCATAAAATACGAATCCAGTACTACCAAAGCTTAGCATATTCCTGGGGTTGGAGAAAAAATATTGGGGATCTTCAAAAAAATAAAATAATTTCCCTCCTATAAATGCAGTAATGATAATGAAGGTAAGCAGAGATCGAATTTTATGTGGTGGCACTTCAAATTGGATTCGGGCTTGTCTTGCTGTATAAAGGTAGCCCAGGATTGCCCCTAAGGCAATCAAGCTGCCATAAGTATACACCGTAACCTCAGGAGGCAAAATTGCCTGCAAGAATTCCGGAATGATGATCTTAAATAATTCGGGATGCATGCTGGCGGTAAAGGTTAAGCTACCGGGGCCAACTCTGCAACTTTTAGGGGGAGACTTATCACAAATTCACTACCTTTTCCTTCCTGGCTTCTAACCTCAATCTTTCCTTTGTGTTTTTCTATAATTCCAAAACTGATGGACAAACCTAGTCCAGTTCCCTTGCCCATTTCTTTGGTAGAATAAAAGGGGTCAAAAATCTTTTCCTGGATCTCATCCGACATGCCCCGTCCACTGTCTTTTATCTTTATTTGTACATGATCACCCAGATTTCTGGTAGTGACGGTGATAACTCCTTTACCCTGAATGGCTTCGATGGCATTACTTAGGATATTCATAAACACTTGGTTCAATTGACCGGGATAACATGTAATTTTGGGAATGTCATGGTCATAGTCTTTGGCTACTTTAATACCATCCTTTTTGATCTTGTTATTCAATAGCAGTAGGGTACTGTCAATACCGGTATGCAAATTGGCCACCTTAAGTTCGGTTTCATCCAAGCGGGAGAAATTTCTCAAACCATTTACAATTTCTGCGGTTCTGGATGCCCCTTCCCGTATTGCATTCACCACTTGGAAAACACTGTCTTTGGTTTCATCGAAATAAACCTTTTTCTTGAGCTCCTTGACTTCATTCAATACATTGATGGTATCCTTGATGTCGCCGATCCGATCGATCTCGCCATATTTATCTAAAATCTCCATCAATCCTTCTAACGACAGCTTCAAACCATCAACACCGGCATATACAAAGTTGATAGGATTGTTGATCTCATGGGCAATCCCAGCAGTAAGTAATCCCAGAGATGCCATTTTTTCAGATTGTACCAGTTTAGATTGTGCAGCCTGCAAATCGGTAAATGCTACTTCCAGTTTTCTGGTCTTTTCTGCAATCTCCTGATAGGTACCGGCATTTTCCAAAGCAATAGCTATATGCACTGCCATGTTTCCCAAAATATACCGGTGGTAATCGGTGAAGGCATTTTTTTGATAACTCTGCACCGTAATCACTCCGATGGCCTTGTTTTTTACCACCAAAGGCTGATAAACAATGGAAACTGCATTTTCTCCGGTTTTTGCTTTAGGTAATTTTTTGGAAAAAG
>JAPUIM010000411.1 GCA_027297025.1 Bacteroidota bacterium
TCACCTCCGACAATGGGAAGATAGGATATAATTCAGATTATTATGGATTTAGAAGTTCCCTGCAAAATTGGCTGCCCCGCAATAGGCCTAAAAAAGCCTTGGTATTGGGAAGTGGCGGGGCCTCTAAAGCGGTTATAGCTGTTCTGGAGGATTTTAACCTGTCTTATCAAATTGTTTCCAGAAAGAAGGGAGTGGATATAGTGGATTATGGTCAAACCAAAGAACTTAAATTGCTTGAAAATTATCAATTGGTCATTAATACCACCCCCTTGGGAATGTATCCACAAATTGATCAAGCTCCCGACCTGTCCTACCAAGAGATCACTGATCAACATTATTTGTATGACTTGGTTTACAACCCGGAAGAAACCCTGTTTCTACAGAGGGGCAAAGCTCGTGGGGCAAAAATTAAAAATGGTCTGGAAATGCTATTTTTACAAGCTGAAAAATCGTGGGAGATCTGGAGCACTAGTTAATACCCTATCTAAATGGATTTTAAAATCACTGCTGAATTTGAACCAACTGGAGATCAACCTCAGGCTATCCGGCAGTTGGTAGAGGGTATCAAGGCTGAAGAACCGGCGCAGACCCTTTTAGGGGTTACCGGATCGGGAAAAACCTTTACCATTGCCAATGTTATCGATCAGGTGAAGAAACCCACTTTAGTACTCAGCCATAATAAGACCCTGGGTGCACAACTATATGGTGAGTTCAAACATTTTTTTCCTGATAATGCTGTAGAATACTTTATTTCCTATTACGATTATTATCAACCCGAGGCTTTCATGCCCTCTACTAATTTATATATTGAAAAAGACCTTTCCATCAACGAAGAGATTGAAAAGCTGAGATTGAGTACTACCTCATCCCTGTTAACCGGGAGGCGGGATGTAATAGTGGTGGCATCTGTTTCTTGTATCTATGGCCTTGGCAATCCTGAGGAATTTGGAAAGAATGTAATCCGGTTAGAGGTAGGTGATAAAGTCCCTAGAAACCAATTATTACATGAGTTGGTGGATATTTTATATAGTCGGTCTGAAGTTGAATTTAAGCGCAGTACCTTCAGAGTAAAGGGTGATACAGTAGATATCTTTGTAGCCTATGGTGATTTTGCCTATCGCATTTATTTTTGGGGGGATGAAATAGAGAACATCCACCAGATTGATCCCAGCTCGGGAAAAAAAATATCCGAAGAAAAAATTATCAATATTTTCCCTGCCAACCTTTTTGTCACCGGGAAAGATGTGCTGAACACTGCCATCAAGGAAATACAAGATGATTTGGTAGAACAGATCCAGTTTTTTGAAAACGAATATAGACCGCTGGAGGCCAAACGCATCAAAGAAAGAACTGAGTTTGACATAGAGATGATGCAAGAGTTGGGTTATTGTTCGGGAGTGGAAAACTATTCGCGCTATTTCGACCGCAGGAAGGCAGGAGAAAGGCCGTTTTGCTTAATCGATTATTTTCCCGATGATTTCCTGCTGGTGGTGGATGAAAGTCATGTGTCGATTCCTCAGGTAAGGGCTATGTGGGGTGGAGATAGATCACGCAAGGTGAATTTAGTAGATTACGGATTCCGTCTGCCGGCTGCCTTGGATAACCGACCTTTGTCCTTCAATGAGTTCGAATCCCTGATCAATCAGGCCATATTTGTAAGTGCTACACCCAGTGAGTATGAATTGCGAAAAACCGGTGGGGTGGTTGTGGAGCAGATCATCAGGCCCACTGGATTGCTGGATCCGGAGATAGAAGTTCGTCCCAGCCTCAATCAAATAGATGATCTAATGAATGAGATTGAGGATCGGGTGAAAGAACAGGAAAGGATCTTAGTCACCACTTTAACCAAAAGAATGGCCGAGGAACTTACACTTTTTTTGGAGAAGGCGGATATTAAATGCCGGTACATCCATTCCGAAGTTAACCCTTTGGATCGGGTGGAGATACTAAGGGAACTGCGGTTGGGTATTTTTGATGTATTGGTGGGCGTCAATTTGTTGAGAGAGGGGTTAGACCTGCCGGAAGTATCATTGGTAGCTATTTTTGACGCCGATAAGGAGGGCTTTTTGAGGAACGAACGTTCACTGGTGCAGACTATTGGACGGGCTGCAAGGAACCAAAGAGGAAAAGTGATCATGTACGCCGACACCATTACCGGCTCCATGAGGAATGCTATTGATGAAACGAACAGAAGAAGAAGAATCCAAAATGAGTACAATCAAGCCCATGGCATCATACCGGAAAGCGTGAAAAAAAGTAAGAAGGACATTTTGGAACAGACCCAGGTGGCAGATTCTAAAAAATCACCAAAAAAATATTATGTGGAAAGTGAGGAAAGCACTGTAGCCGCAGATCCGGTGGTGGCATATATGGGTAAGGAGGAGATCGACAAACTAATTCAAAAGACTCAACGCAGCATGGAAAAGGCGGCTAAAGACCTTGATTTTCTGGAAGCCGCCAGGTTAAGGGACGAGATGTTTGAATTGAAAAAATTAAGGGATAAAATCCGATAAGTTGAGTTAATTCCTATCCAATAGGTAGTTTTTCAATCGCCGGAAATTATTTGGCAGAGTTATGGCTGATTTTTGTTTATCTAATGACTGCTGCAGGCGTATGGGAATCTCCACCCGTTTGTCAATAACTTCTTCAATAATGTCCAAAAATTTTGCCGGATGAGCGGTAGATAAAAAGATTCCCTCAGTTGCATCAACTCTCTTATTTTTCAGGTAATTTTTAATTCCCAAATAACCTGCCGCGGTATGTGGGCACATCAAATAATGGTTTTGTTGATACACCTGTTTAATGGCCTGTTTCAACTGTTCGTCGGAAAAAAAGTAGCTGTCAATGTCCTTCTTAATCTCTTCTAACCTGTTTCCATAAATTTCCTTTACCCTGGCAAAATTGGATGGTTTACCCACATCCATAGCATTGGCGATAGTTTGAATGGAGGGTTGGGGATGGTATTTACCGGTATTTAAATATTCCGGGAATATTTTATTGATATTGGTGGCGGCTATGAACTTTTCAACCGGCAAACCCATTTTTTTGGCCAACAGGCCCCCACATAGATTGCCAAAATTTCCGCTGGGCACCGAAAAAACCACTGAGCTGGCATTTTCCGTTAATTGGGCATAAGCAAAAAAATAGTAAAATGATTGTGGGATTAATCGGCTTATGTTGATAGAGTTAGCGGAAGTCAAATGGATTGATTTGTTTAGTTCCTTATCCAGAAATGCCAGCTTGACCAGGCTTTGGCAATCGTCAAAGGTACCCTCCAACTCAATGGCGGTGATGTTGCCGCCGATGGTGGTGAGTTGTTTTTCTTGTATTTCACTCACTTTTCCTTTTGGGTATAAAATGGTCACTTTTAT
>JAPUIM010000412.1 GCA_027297025.1 Bacteroidota bacterium
GATGGAGCTGAACTAAATTTCACGCCTTTCATCAATGAGCTGTTTCCTAGTGGTTCCAGACAAGGCGGTGCGAGATTGGGTAAGTTTTCGTTCAAAATAGGTCAGCTTCCGGATGCGGATAATGATTATACGCTAATAAGATTGGGTGGTGTGTTGCTGGATAAAGCCGAAGCGGTAGCCAGGTTAAACAATAACTTTAGCCACCCTACTACGATTGCTCTGACTAATGATATAAGAGCAAGAGCAGGTGTATCTGCATACACTTCGCTCACTGAACAGGAATTCTACAATGAAAGAGGTAGAGAAATGTTTCAGGAATCACTTAGAAGGACACAAATGATCAGATTTGGAACATGGGGTGATGCGTGGCAATTTAAACCTGCGCATAGTGATGCTTTCAAAGTTATCATGCCCATACCACTGGACCAGATCAATGCAGCTGCCGGGACTCTGTCCCAAAATGATGGTTATTAAGTAATTAACCTAATTTTAAGTTTAGAGAGAGGGTTGCTATATTCGTAGCAACCCTTTTTTTATAATGTTCAGGTTAAACTATTTTATTATTGTTGTGCTCTTTCTGATTTCCTGCAATAAAAAAAGACAATTTTTGTTTGAGGAGATTAGTGAATCTTCGGGCATTTTATTTGAGAATAACCTAAGCTACACCGAAGAATTTAATCCCTATACCTATCGGAATTTTTTTAACGGCGCTGGAGTGGCACTTGGAGATATCAATAATGATGGGCTTCTGGATATATACTTTACCGGTAACATTTCCGATAATAAACTTTTTTTAAATAAAGGGAATTGGTCTTTCATTGATATTACAGAAAAAGCCGGGGTTGCATGTGGTGGCGTTTGGTCTTCAGGAGCGACTTTTGCCGATATCAATGGCGATGGCTATTTAGATCTTTATGTTTGTAAATCAGGTAAACCCGAAGGTGTAAATAGACATAATGAGTTATTTATCAATAACAGAGACCTGACTTTTACCGAAAAGTCAAAAGAATACGGGCTCGATGTGATCGGATTATCGACACATGCCGCTTTTTTTGATTATGATAAAGATGGGGATCTTGACTGCTATTTACTTACAAATTCAATTAGGTCGGTTGGTGGTTATGATCTTATAGAAAACCAGAGAGAAATTGCAGATCCTGATGGAGGCGGAAACAAGTTTTTTAAAAATGATGGCAAATTTGTTGATGTCACTATTGATCATGGTATTTATACCAGCAATATTGGATTTGGTTTAGGGATAACCTTAAGTGATTTTAATAACGATGGATGGACAGATATCTATATTTCCAACGATTTTTTTGAAAGGGATTATTTATATCTGAATAACCAGGGTAAAGATTTCACAGAATCCCTGGAATCGTTTTTCAAAAGTATATCCATGGGTTCTATGGGCGCAGATGCCGCTGATCTGGATAATGATAACCATACCGACCTGTTTGTGACAGAGATGCTTCCCGGCTCCATAGAACGCAAAAGAACCAAGGCAATATTCGAATCCTGGGATAAGTACCAACTAAATGTTGATCGGGGATATTTTCATCAGTTTCCAAGAAATGTATTACAAAGAAATACAGGAGACAGCATTTTTTTGGAAATAGGAAGATTTTCAGAAGTTTCTGCCACTGATTGGAGCTGGGGCGCTTTGATTTTCGATATGGACAATGATGGACTTAAAGATATTTTTATTTCAAATGGTATATATAAAGATCTTTTGGACAGGGATTATCTAAACTACATGGCTAATGAGCAGGTAATAAAGACCATATTGAAAGAAAAGGGGACGGTCATTAAGGAGTTAATTGATATAATGCCCTCAAGTGCTGTTTCAAACCAAGTTTATAAAAACAAAGGGGATTTTATCTTTGAAAATGCCACTGAGAATTGGGGACTGAAAAAAGCTAGTTTTAGTAACGGCAGCGCATATGGCGATCTGGATAATGATGGTGACCTGGATCTTGTTGTCAATAACGTTAATATGCCATCATTTATTTTCAGAAATAATTCCGATACTTCCACAAATCGCAGCATTCGTATAAAGTTTAAGGGAGTTGCTAAAAATACAAATGGCATTGGTGCAAGAGTCTACGCTTACAAGGATGAAACTACTTTCATGGTCGAGAACTTTCCTTCCCGAGGATTTCAAAGTTCCGTTGACCCAGTCGTTCATTTGGGTTTGGGGGCTATTAAAGTACTGGATTCAGTAAGGATTGTTTGGGCAAAAGGAACAATATCCACCTACTATCAGGTACTAACAAATAGGTTAATCGTTGCCGAAGAAAAGAATGCCTCCCGGAATAAAATTACAATGTCAACTTCTGCCACCAAAATTCTTAGAAAATCTAAAATTTCAATTCCTTATAAGCATGTAGAAAATAGCTTTGTAGATTTTGACCGGGACCGACTGCTACCTCATATGTATCATAATGAAGGCCCTGCCCTGGCTGTTGGCGATATTGACGGAGATGGGTATGACGATATTTTTTTGGGATCAGCAAAGGGGTTTGAAAGCAAAATTTTCCAATATACTCCCAAAGGATATTTCAAAGAGTTGGATAATAATGTACTAGCTGAGGATCAGCTTTCTGAAGATGTAGATGCGGTTTTCTTCGATTGTGATAATGATGGCGATCTAGATCTGTACGTAGCCAGTGGCGGCAGGGAATTCTCAAAAAGCTCCGATGCTTTAAACGACCGCTTGTACATTAATGACGGCAAGGGGCATTTCACCAAAGAAAACAATCGATTATCCATAAGCTTATTTTTCAGTACAAGTGTTGTAAAGAACTTTGACTTTGATGAGGATGGAGATGAAGATCTTTTTATTGCTGAGCGTTTTCATCCGTTTTATTATGGTGCGGAGGTAAGAGGCTATTTATTGCAAAATGACGGGAAGGGATATTTTACTGATGTTACATCGTCTATTGCGCCTGGTTTAATGAAACTAAATATGATCACAGATGCAGTTTGGGCTGATGTGGATAACGATGGTAGAACTGATCTTATCCTGTCAACTGAATGGGGTCCAATAAAAATATTTTTAAATCAAAGTGATGGCTTTGTTGACATTACAGCGGAATCGGGAATCGATGTAGATAAAGGCTGGTGGAATTCGATAGATGCAGCCGATATTGATGGGGATGGTGATATAGACCTAATTGCCGGTAATCATGGACGAAATAGCTTTTTCAGGGATTCTACCCGTTTATATGTAAAGGATTTTGATCGAAATGGTACACGGGATTATATTTTCTGTGAACAAATAAAAGGGCGTTATTTTCCCATTGCAGACCGGGATGAACTGGTTATGCAGATTCCAAAACTTAAAAAGCAGTTATTGTATTTTAAAGACTATGCCCATATGGCGGTGAATGATATCTTTACGGATGCAGAATTGAGTAACGCATTAATATTGGATGCGACCATATTAGAATCATCAGTATTCTTAAATAATTCAGGTCAATTCCAACGAAAATCACTGAACCCGGAGCTTCAATATGGCCCCATTTATTCAATCGAAACCACGGATATCAATCAAGATGGAATTGATGATATTTTATTTGGGGGGAATCAATACCTGGTAAAACCACAATTTGGCAGATATGATGCACTTCCATTTTCATTATTATTAAGTTCAAAAATTAGTGGAAAAGAAGTATTACATCAATTTCCGACTTTAACCCAGGTGAGAAACATTAAGACTATTACGATTAATGAAAAGTTATATATAATTCTTGCTAATAATAATGCTGAAGTAGAAGTTTATGAGAAAAGTAGGTAGTTCTTTAATTGGGTTATTAGTTATTAATACTTTTTTAATTTCGTGTTTTCAATCGGAGTATACCAAAATGGTTTTGGAGGAGCGTGAGAAAGGCATAATCTATGACTCAATTTTTTTGAATTTTAAGTTTGGATATTCCAAAAAGCAGTTTTTTTCTGAAGGATGGGAGCAAAATAAAATGGGTTTAATAAAACACGGACCTAGAAATCAGAGGGTATTATACACGTTAAATCCTAAAGATAGCCTGAGTTCCCCCATTCAAATGCTCTTTTATCCTGACTTTGATAAAAATGATCGGATCAAGAAGATGGATATTGACTTTAGGTATACCGCCTGGGCTCCCTGGAATAGGCGGTATTTTTCGGATTCACTTTTGGTGGCTGTTCAAGACACTTTATTGAATTGGTATGGCGGGAATGATTTCCTCTTGGTTCAATATGATCAGGAGCCAAGAAAAGTATGGGTTAAAGTCGATGGTAATAGACGTATTTCCATGAGAATTACCAACGAACAAGAAGTAGCGGCGGTTATATCGGATCTATCTAATCCTGAATATTCGGAACTTACCAAATAAAAAAGAGTAATTCTACCCCAAATAAGTAGGAATATTTTTATTATGATAACATGAGGCATTTCTACCTACTTTTCCTGCTTATTTTTTTGTTACCCGGATGCGACGAGGATCCGGATAATACAAAACTGTTTACGCTTCTTGACCCCGACAAAACCAACATACAGTTTTCAAATCAGCTGGATGCTGATGATAGCCTTAATATAATCGAGTACTTGTATTATTACAATGGAGGGGGTGTAGCGGTGGGTGATATTAATAACGATGGCCTAAAAGACCTTTATTTTACCGGCAATCGTGTCCGCAATAAGTTATTCTTAAATCTGGGGAATATGGTCTTTGATGACATTAGTCAAAAGGCAGGAGTAGAGGGTCTGGATGGCTGGACAACCGGAGTAACTATGGCCGATGTAAACGCTGATGGTTATCTTGATATATATGTTTCGCATCTGGGGGGTTACAAGGGCATTAAAGGGCGGAATCAACTGTTTATCAACAATGGGGATCTGACGTTTACTGATAAGGCTCCTGAATATGGATTGGATCTGGTTACTTATTCCACCCAAGGTTTGTTTTTCGACTTCGATAATGACGGGGATCTTGACTTGTATCAACTCAACCATTCCGTGCATTCACGCCGATCATATGGATCGGCCAGTCTGAGGTTTAAAAAGGATTCTTTGGCTGGCGATCTGCTCCTGCGAAACGATTTCGGGTCGGATGGGCCTAGATTCGTGGATATAACTCAACAATCCGGGATATACTCCAGCAATATCGGTTATGGGCTGGGAATTGCTGCTGGGGATATCAACCATGATGGGTGCATCGATCTTTACATAGGCAATGATTTCCATGAAAACGATTACCTCTACATCAATAATTGTGACGGAACTTTTACCGAAAAACTGGAGCAGGTCCTGGGCCATACCAGTCGTTTTTCCATGGGAAATGACATGGCAGATTTTAATAACGACGGGCTCTTGGACATTATGGGGTTGGATATGCTGCCCCAAAAGAATTCTATTCTTATGAAATCCGCCGGTGAAGATTCCTACGAAATCTACAACATCAAACTAGGCTTCGGATACCACCACCAACTAGCGCGAAATACCTTACAAGTTAACCGGGGCAACGGATATTTCAGTGAGGTAGCCCTGTTGGCTGGGGTTTATGCCACCGATTGGAGTTGGGCGACCCTGTTTTGTGACCTGGATAATGATGGTCTTAAAGACATATATGTTTCCAATGGGATGTTCAAGAGGCCGAATGATTTGGATTACATCAACTACTCCGCCAACCAGGGACTGTCCAATCCATCCGGACTCAAGCAGGATTCTATGGACCAAAATCTGATCAGTAAAATGCCCTCTGAGAAAATTGCCAATTTCGCCTACAAAAATGAAGGAGCGTTCAGCTTTGTAGACGCCACCAGGGAGTGGGGACTGGATCAGCCTGTTTTTTCCAATGGATCTGTCTACGCC
>JAPUIM010000413.1 GCA_027297025.1 Bacteroidota bacterium
TTTCCCTTTATTATAAAGAAGGATGGTATCTAAGGAAAGGTGTCCCTTCTCCCAAATGATTACAGGTTGTTTTACTTCACTCATGATTCCTTCTCCAAGATTATTTTAAGGTTTCGTTTTCCGTTTTGGATATAGCTCTTAATTTGTTTTAGGTCATAACCGGTTATAGATACTATCTCTTTATAACATTTTTCCTTCAGGTAAAATAACTCAATACACCTATTTTGCTCCAAAGGTAATTGAGGTAGCGCTTTTTCCAAAGTCCTCAGACTTAGTTCTTTATCCTCTGCATCATTATGATGCATAGAATAGGATAAATCCATATTATATTTTCCAATATCTTTTTCACCTGTGCTATGTTTCTTTTGAGTCCTCAGTTTCATCAGGCAATGATTTTTAGCGGTCACGTACAACCAACTGGAAAAATTCTTGATTTCATGATCCAGTAAAGATTGGGGAAGCTTTTCAAAAACTTCCATTACCGCATCGTTACTGTCTTCATGATTTTTAAGATATTTTAAACATAACCCAAATACCAGATGAACATAACGGTTGAACAACAATACGGTTAAGCTCAAGTCCTCGCTCACTTTAAACCTTTCAACTATCTCCAAGTCGCTTAAATCGGATTTACTTTCTGAAGTGTAGAGCCTCATAATTTCAGTCAAAATACGGCATTTTACGGCTTTTTCAGAAAAATTTTAAAAAAGTTGTTTACCAATTATGGAATTTTTATCCCTCCTGCATCCTAATGATAAAAACGTTAAAATTATGAAAACACACATTTTAATTTTCTTAATATTCATTATGGGTCATCGGATCGAAGCCCATGGAATAAAGGTTTCGGGAAAAGTGTATTCCGATTTAGACAAGACTCCGCTATTTGGAGTAAATGTAGTCCTTAAAGGGACCATGCAGGGTACTACCACCGACAAGTATGGGAAATATGCCATTTTTGTTCCCTCACCCCAGTCTGTTTTGGTTTTTAATTACCGTGGATTTAAAACCAAAGAGATAGTAGTAGGTAGTAAAACAATCATCAATGTAGGTTTAGCACCCATCATTGAAATCGAAGAAAAGGAAGAAGAGGATGTTGTTTATCAATGGAGCAGAACAAAAAAAATGCATTCTACTGCCACCATGGGAGCCTATGATATGGGGGCCGGTGCAGTTTATCCATCACCTGAAATTTACTATGAAGGTAATTTTAATACTGAAGAATATGACGTGATCAATGAAAATATTTTTCAAAGTCCCCTTCAAAAACCCCTTTCGACCTTTTCCATAGACGTGGATGCTGCATCTTACAGCAACTTAAGGAGGATGCTTAACAATGGTGTTAATCCCGGTAAAGATGTGGTCCGCATCGAAGAAATGATCAATTACTTCGCCTATGACTATGAGGATCCCCAAGGAACACACCCGTTTTCAATCATCACCGAAGTTTCCTCAGCTCCCTGGAATACAAAACATCATCTGGTGCATATCGGATTGCAAGGAAAAAAATTGGATTATGAAAATCTCGACCCTTGTAATTTGGTTTTCCTGATTGATGTTTCAGGATCAATGTCAGCTCGTAACAAATTGCCTTTGTTAAAATCCTCTTTGAAGTTATTGCTCAATGAATTAAGTCCCAGGGACAAGGTAGCTATTGTCGCCTATGCCGGAGCTGCCGGTCTGGTATTGCCATCCACTCCTGCCAATGAAAAGGAAACGATTCTAAGGGCTTTGGAAAATCTCCAATCCGGAGGGTCTACTGCAGGTGGCCAGGGTATAAAGCTAGCGTATAAGGTAGCCAAGCAAAACCTAATGGAAAGTGGCAATAACAGAGTAATCCTGGCTACCGATGGAGATTTTAATGTAGGTGTATCCTCCACTTCCGATTTGGTTCGTTTGATCGAGGAAAAAAGAAAGGATGGTATATTTCTAACCATAGTTGGATTTGGAATGGGTAACTACAAAGATGGCAGGATGGAGCAGATTAGTAATGCAGGCAACGGTAATTACTATTACATTGATAATATTAATGAAGCTAAAAAGGTGTTTGTCACTGAAATGAGGGCCACCATGTTTACCATTGCCAAAGATGTCAAGATCCAGGTCGAATTCAACCCTGCTAAGGTACAGGCTTATAGATTGATCGGGTATGAAAACCGAATGTTGAAGAGCGAGGATTTTAATGATGATAAAAAAGATGCAGGGGAATTAGGAGCGGGACACACTGTAACCGCACTGTATGAAATCATTCCCGTGGGTATCGAATCATCATTTCTTAAAAGTGTGGATCCCTTGAAATACCAGGCTACTCAAACTACTCGAGTGGCCAATTCGAAAGATTTAGTGACGATCAAGTTCAGGTATAAAAGACCCAAAGAAGATCGAAGTCAATTGATTACCAAAGTATTAAAGGATAGGGTAATTAATATCAATAAGACCTCCGACAACTTTAGGTTTTCAGCGGCTGTGGCTGAATTTGGTATGATCCTTAGGAACTCTGAATTTAAAAGTAATGCTTCCTATGAAGAGGTACTGAACCTGGCTCTGGGAGCAAAAGGAAAGGATACCGAAGGATATAGAAGCGAATTCATCAATTTAGTAAGATCCTCACAGCTGTTGGCCAAGAATTAATGTTGGTTTGGAGAGTTAGGTAGTGTGGAAAGGCCTTCTTAGGAAGGCTTTTTTTAATTTATAATAAAGAACACTACCTAATTTTAACATTTATTAACATTTTTGCCGGATTCAAACTTGATAAGATTCTAATCAATTGCTAAAATTGCAACCTGAAAAATCTTTAACAGTATGGCTGTAATAGTTGAAAACCTAACAAAGATCTATGGGACACAAAAGGCCGTCAACGACATCACTTTTGAGATAAAAACAGGTGAAGTAGTAGGGTTTCTTGGACCTAATGGTGCAGGGAAAAGTACCACCATGAAGATGATCACATGTTTCATAGCCCCTGATCAGGGAAC
Source organism: Bacteroidota bacterium (assembly GCA_027297025.1). GTDB lineage: Bacteria > Bacteroidota > Bacteroidia > Cytophagales > Cyclobacteriaceae > JAPUIM01. Next base: position 2,973 of record JAPUIM010000413.1, read on the forward strand.
CATCCGGGTAGATAACTTCACAGCCCAACAAGATCCCCGGGAGATCAAAAAGAGAATAGGATATTTGCCGGAAAATAATCCACTCTATCTGGACATGGCGGTAATGGATTATTTGCACTTTTGTGCCGAAATACAGGGGATACCCTCCGATCAAATTCCCAACCGGATTGGTGAAATGGTTAAGAAATGTGCTTTGAATAGTGAGAAACACAAAAAAATCGGTGAGCTATCTAAGGGTTATAGACAAAGAGTGGGCTTGGCCCAAGCCATGATCCATGACCCGGAAATATTGATCTTGGATGAGCCTACTTCTGGTTTGGATCCCAACCAAATCATTGAGATCCGAAAGTTGATCAAAGAGCTGGGCAAAGAAAAGACGGTGATCCTGAGCTCGCATATTTTGTCAGAGGTAGAAGCCACCTGCGATCGCATCCTGATCATTAACCGGGGTAAAATAGTGGCTGATGGAACTTCTTCTACCCTGCGCCAGCAATCTCAAGGGCAGGAATTATTAACCATTCAAATTGAACCGAAAAATGGCACTGCCACAGAAGTGCAAAAGGAATTATTGGTCTTGGCTTCGGTAGAATCGGTGAGACCGGTGGAGGGCAAAGAAGGCTTTTTTCAGCTTCAAAGTAAACCAGATATTTCATCTCGTAAGCCAATTTTTGACCTATGTGTAAAAAAGAAATGGTATTTGATGGAAATGACGGGAATAGAAACCCGGTTGGAGGATGTGTTTAGAGAGCTTACAAATTAAAAAATAGGCGAGTAATGAAAAGTATTTGGATTATCACCAGAAGGGAGTTGGCTTCATTTTTTGATTCGCTAATGGCCTATGTGATCATAATTACCTTTTTGGGATTGAGCGGATTTTTCACCTGGTTGTTTGGCAATAATATCTTCCTTATTAACCAGGCCGATCTTAGAGTATTCTTTGGTATTTCATTTTGGACATTGTTCATTTTTATTCCGGCCATTACCATGAGAACCCTGGCTGAAGAAACAAAAACCGGGACCATTGAATTGCTCAGTACCAAGCCCATTTCCGATTGGGAAATTGTTATCGGGAAATTCCTTTCAAGTCTCTTATTGATAGTTGTGGCTTTAGGGTGTACACTCCCCTATTATTTTACAGTTAGTTACCTAGGTCCTATTGATCATGGGAGTGTAATTGGGGGTTACATGGGTTTGATATTTATGAGCGCAGCCTATATTAGTATCGGTTTATTTGCCAGTAGCTCCACCAACAACCAAGTTGTTGCCTTTTTACTGGCTTTATTCATCGGTATTTTCTTTCAAATATTGTTTGATATATTGGCTGCCAATTTTACCGGCACATCAGGAAATATTTTTGATTTCTTGAGTGTCCGATCTCATTTTGATTCAATGTCAAGAGGAGTGGTAGACTCCCGGGATCTCATTTATTTTCTTTCTATAATTTTCCTAGGATTATTATTTTCTAAAACTATGCTGTCCAAAAGAAATTGGCAAAGCAACTAGATCAGATATGTTGAATAAGAAAAATATTGCCAGTCAATTATTGATCCTGATAGGAATTGTGGTCCTTTTAAATCTCATATCTGAAAGACTATTCTTTAGGTTGGACTTTACCGCGGATAAGAGGTATACACTAAGTGAAGCAACTAAAGATATCCTATCAGAATTAAATGATGTGGTTACCATCACCGCCTATTTTTCAGAAAACCTGCCCCCTCAGCTGATCAAATCCCGTAAAGATTTTGAAGATCTGTTGACAGAATATGAAAACCGTTCCAACGGCAATGTTTTATATGAATTTATCAATCCTAATGAAAGTGAAGCCCGTGAGCAGGAAACCCAGCAAAATGGTATAGGCCCAATTATGGTGAATGTTACT
>JAPUIM010000414.1 GCA_027297025.1 Bacteroidota bacterium
AGATTGCCTCCCAAAGCCATACTGGAAAAGTTGAAAATTTTTCATCTTATGGTCATTATGGAGTGGTTTGAATACGAGACCTACTTTGAGCCAGGTCAATTCGGTATCGTGGGAATTATATGCCTTTTCCAACCAGAGGAGAGCATCTTCCTTTCTGGCCCAGTGCCACTATAAAAGAGCGCAGTAAAGTATTCAGGGCTGCCAGCTGCTTTTTCCTGGCTCATCTGTTTAGCTGGTCAACCAGATCCAGGGCTTTTTGACCCTGCCCATTTTTGGAATAAGCTATTGCCATACAACCAAGGTGTCGGGGAATAACAGATCTTTTTAAACTCGATTCAAGGATTTTAATTGCTTTTTCCAAATTGTCCAAATAGAGATGTGTCTGTCCACGCGAAACTGGTAAGTATTGTACCTTGCAGGTAAATAAAATCACGAACGGTTAGTTTATTGTGGAGAGATATTGGAATATAATTCAAGATTCATTTAGCGGATACTGGAATTACCTTTTAAATGAAATTACCCGCCCTGGCCTCAATAATTATTTCTACTGGCTCATCGGGCTTTCGTTGCTCGTTTGGTTCCTAGAAATTGCTATTCCCTGGCGAAAAGCGCAATCCATAATCAGAAAAGATTTTTGGTTGGATGGATTTTACATGTTTTTCAATTTTTTCCTTTTCTCTTTGATTGGATTTAATGCTTTATCCAATGTAGGTGTAGCTCTTTTTAATGATTTTCTTGGATTGTTTGGAATCACCAATTTGGTAGCAATAGAAATAAGTTCATGGCCAGGTTGGTTTCAGTTGCTTACACTTTTTATCATTTCCGACTTTATTCAATGGAACGTGCACAGGATGTTACACCGGGTTCCTTGGTTATGGGAGTTCCACAAGTTACACCATTCGGTAAAAGAAATGGGGTTCGCCGCCCATTTGCGTTTTCACTGGATGGAAACCATCGTCTATAAATCCATACAATATATTCCCTTAACAATGATTGGATTTGGGATTCAGAACTTTATTGTTGTCCACATCTTTACTATACTCATGGGTCACCTCAATCATGCTAATCTCAACTGGAGCTATGGCGCTTTGAAGTATATACTTAACAATCCAAAAATGCACATTTGGCATCATGCAAAAGATTGGCCAGCGGAGCATCCATATGGTACCAACTATGGTCTAACTCTAAGTATTTGGGATTATCTTTTTAGAACAGCATACATCCCTGAGAGTGGTCGTGACATTGAATTAGGTTTTAAAGGAGATGAAGTATACCCGACAACCTTCGTTAAGCAAGTCCTTTATCCATCAACCAAAACGAAAGAGAAGTAATAGAAGTAATAATGTACAATGGAAATATAAAAAGGAGTAAATCCATCCTGGATAACCTCATTTGTTAAAAAGTATCTCGCTAGTCAGACAACCCCCTCCAACTAGTCCACTTCCAATCTTTGTATCGCCTTCCTCTATGTATCTCATTAATTCTTTGTCCGTCATCCTAACGGTGACTAAAGCGGAGGTTTGACATGACAGTATGTTTTGCTACAGGATGATTTGAGCAGTTATGACTTAGCCCTTAGCTGTGTAATAAACCAATTAGCAGATCGCCATCTTTAAGTCAGATTTAACTACCTGGCTAGCCAGCCGCCATCGACGGGCACTATAGTCCCGTGTAAATATTCTGCTGCTGATGAAGCAAGGAAAACCACCGCCCCTTTTACGTCATCCGGCTTTCCCCATCTTCCTGCAGGTATGCGATCAAGCACCGCCTGATTCCTCTTTGGATCGGAGCGAATACCAGCGGTTACCTCTGTTTTCAAGTAACCAGGGGCAATGGCATTCACATTAATCCCCAGGCTAGCCCATTCATTTGCAAGGGCTTTGGTGAGTCCCATAATACCGCTTTTTGAAGTGGCATACGAAGATACCATCAGTCCTCCTTGAAAAGATAACATAGAGGCTACATTTATGATTTTGCCAACCTTATTGGCTTGAGTATAGTGTTTTGCAGCAGCTTGTGAAAGATAAAAAACAGTATTCAAATTTATATCCAGGACCTCTTTCCAATCCTCAGAACTGAACTCAAGAGCTGAAGCTCTGCGGATGATGCCAGCATTATTAACCAGTATATCTATGCCTCCAAAATGGGCAACTCCTAAGGAAATGACTTCCTCTGCCTTTTCCCTGTTCAAACCAGCAAGATCTCGCTTTTCCGCCACCCATCTTCGACCTAGACGTTCAATTTGCTCAGCAGTTTCAGAAGAACCGGTTTGGTCTATTAACAAAACATCCGCACCGGCTTCTGCCAAACCAATGGCTATTGCTTGCCCGATCCCTCTGGCTGAGCCTGTCACAAGCCCTACTTTGCCAGTTAGTTGAAAAGATTTTAGTACCTCCAATTTACCGAATGAATTGTTCCACAAAACCCGACCCTAGTCCAACTTCTTCATAATGTTTCATACACATTTGAATTTTTGTAAATACATCTTCATAACCAATGGTCGCCCCATTTTCATCTACATAGATCATGGCACCATTAACATTGAACATGGTGATCATTTCATCATCGCTGTCAACCACGAGAGTGTGGGTCTCTCCAGGTGGTTCAAATAAAAATTTACCTGGCGCAGCAATAAAATCATGCTCCAGATAGTGCCAATGTCCTTTTATGACATATCCGTATACCGGAGCCGGATGGCGATGCCGTGTCAATACCCCTGAACGACGAACTCTTAACAAATTGAACCATGATCCCCCAGTGGTATCCAGAAGTAAAGGCCTAAACCAAATATTGGGGGCTTGTGGCACCCAAACTCTCTCATCTTCCGGCACCGCATCAATAATTAAGTCCGATTTGGCAAATGGTGGTAGTATTAAATTTTTTTTCTGCATTTTTTCATTGTCTTAAGATTCTCACAACTCTATATCGTGCTCCAGTCTTTACTGACTTGTGATTCTAAAATTTTAGGGGACGGTTATCCATTTGATCCACTTAAGATAAGCAAATATCGATTTAAGATCCTGGTGATCATCTAGGAATAGTTGGGCCAGGGCATGAAGCAATCTGAATGGCTGCTTACGGGCCAATAGCGGCCGTTCAAGCTCACTTCGGAAACCCCACCTTATCCAGCATTTGCTTCCAACGGGGATCG
>JAPUIM010000415.1 GCA_027297025.1 Bacteroidota bacterium
GGAAGAGGCGGAGCAAGGATATTCGATCACCATTACCAAAAGAGGCAAGGCGGTTGCCCGGTTGATTCCTTTTCAGCAGCAAAAAGAAGACCTGGAAAGGAGAGAAATCATAAAAGAGTTTGCGGTGATAAGGGATTCAGTTCAAGAAAAGGTGAAAATTGCTGAGCTAATTACTGCAGGAAGAAAATACTAATGATCTGGGTTATTGATTGTTCCATTGCCAGCGCTTTATTTCTTCCCGATGAAAATTCCTTGAATGCAGACAAATTCTTCTCTTCATTAGGAAAGAAAGATATTCTGACGGTTCCGGTATTATGGTGGTATGAGTTTACCAACGTACTAAAAGTAACCATACGGAGAAAACGCCTGAGTCATATCGATGCCCATAAAACTGTTTCCCTTTTTCAGGCAATGAGTATAGAAACTGATTTTATTGATGCACATGACGTGCAAAACTTATTGGAATTATCGTTGTTATATAATTTGTCAGCCTATGACGCCGCTTATCTCGACTTGGCTTTAAGGAAAAATGCACGGTTAGCAACTTTGGATCAACAACTGCTAGACGCCGCAACTCAAGCAGGTATTACCACCAATAAAAGGTAAGAATGAAGGATTTATTTAAGTAACTGTGCCAATGCTTTACCGGGTTTTTCAAAATCAAATCCCTTGATCACTACGACCATAGCATTGCCGATTTGGTCATTGCAAAGATTCCCCAAACTTCCTTCATGAGTATAAGATACTTTGGGCTTTTGAGGGAGTTTTCCCTCCTCAATCAGTTTAGCAACCTTTTGATAGGCCTCTCTGAAAGGTACTCCCTTTATTACCTCCTGGTTTACAACTTCCACGCTGTATAAATGCTGGTAAATCGGATTGTCCAGTATATTTTGGTTCACAGAAATTTGCTTTAAGGCATAGGAAGCTATCCTGAGACACTCTTTCAAAGTTTGTATGGAAGGCAAAAAGTTTTCTTTAAGTATCTGCAGATCACGGAAATATCCAGAGCTCAGATTACTGGTTACCAAAGAAATTTCGTTAGGCAGGGCCTTGATTTTGTTGCTTTTGCCTCTTATCAATTCAAAGATATCGGGATTTTTCTTATGGGGCATGATGCTTGAACCGGTGGTAAGATCATCCGGGAAACTGACAAAATTGAAGTTTTGACTCATGAACAAACAAATGTCCGAAGCAAGTTTATTTAAAGTACCTGCAATACTGGACAAAGCGCTGCTTACCATCCATTCACTTTTACCCCGGCCAAATTGAGCATATACTACATTGTAATTGAGACTTTCAAAACCCAACAGATCAGTGGTTAATTGTCGATTGATGGGTAATGAAGAACCATAACCAGCCGCCGACCCTAATGGATTCTTATTGATCACTTTATAGGTTGCTTGAAGCAATTGCAAATCGTCAACCAGGCTTTCAGCATAGGCGGCAAACCAGAGACCAAATGACGAAGGCATCGCCACTTGCAAGTGGGTGTACCCCGGCAAAGGCACCTCCTGATGTTGTTGACTTAGAGAAAGAAGCTGATCAAATAGATCTTCTACTAATACAACTATTTGCTGTATCTCATGGCGAAGGAATAGTCTAATGTCCAATAGCACCTGATCATTTCTGGAACGGGCGGTGTGTATCATTTTTCCAACTTCACCTAACCTATCTGTCAAAGTTAATTCCACCTGGGAATGAATATCTTCCACTCCCGGATCTATCTGGTAAACTCCACTTTGTATTTCACGGTAAATTTTTTTTAATTCCTCCTTGAGTTTGTTCCCATTCTTGTGGCTGATCAATCCAACCTGGGTCAACATTTGAGTATGAGCCAGAGATCCCAATATATCAAACCTGGCTAACTCCAGGTCCAATTGCGGATCCTTACCAATAGTGAATTCTTCCACTAGTTTTTGAATCTCATAATCTTTTTGCCACAGTTTCATGGATAGTAGTTTTGGGTGTTAATAGTTGATCCAGGATCTTAATATAGCGGTCAATCCCCAATCTTATTTCGTCCAATTTAATGTATTCATCTGCGGTATGAGACCGTTCCGATATTCCCGGGCCGATTTTAACCGATGGGAATTTCATCAGGGTTTGATCCGATGAAGTTGGCGAGCCAAATAACATGCAACCAGTCTTTTCACCAGCCACCACAACCGGGTGATCCTCGGGGATCCCAGAAGGACTCAATCTTAGAGATCTAGGGGTAATTTCACAGGACACATGGTGGCGGATCAGGTCCACCACCTCCTGATTTGAATATTGATCAGTAGTTCTTAGGTCCACCGTAAATTCACATATTTCTGGTATTACATTGTGCTGTGACCCGGCATTGATTACGGTGATGGTCATTTTTACCGGCCCTAGATATTTTGATTGGAGTTTGAATTCATAGGTGTCAAACCATTCAAGGTCTTTGAGGGCCTGGGTAATAGCATTAGTTCCGGTACTGCGGGCGGCGTGTCCTGCTTTTCCACGAACCAGGCAGTCCAATACTACCAAACCCTTTTCTGCCACTGCCATGTCCATACCGGTAGGCTCCCCCACTATTCCCAGGTCGAGTTTGCCTAAGCTGGGTAAGAGGTGTTCCAAACCACTGGACCCTGAAATCTCTTCTTCCGCCGTTGCTGCATAGATTAGATTATAACCGAGATCAGGTTGTGGATAATAATGTAAAAAGGTGGCCAATAGTGATACCAGCGCTCCTCCAGCATCATTGCCCCCCAATCCATATAAAATGTCATTTTCTATTGTGGCATTGAATGGGTCACGTTTCCATTGAGAATTGGGTTTTACCGTATCATGATGAGAATTTAAAATGATAGTGGGTTTTTCACTATCGAAATACAAATTTCTTCCCCAGACATTGTTCAGATCCTGATTGGCTTCTACTTGATGAGCGCTTAAGAATTGATGAATCAACCGGGCGGTTTTATCCTCTTCTTTGCTGAATGATTGAATAGCAATCAATTCCTTTAAAAGTTCAATAACTTCCTCTTTTAACTTACTCAAACTCATCAGAATTCTAGTTTGGTACCCAATGACTCTTTATCTAACGTTATTTTTTTCAAATCCCCGGCATAGCAGATGATCACTTCTTTCACCCCATGACCGATGGTTTCAAAGGCATTGTCGAGTTTAGGGAGCATTCCCTGGGCAATGGTTCCCGACTTCCTCAACTCCTGGTAATGTTCATAAGAAAGACAATTGATGATACTGTCATCATCGCTGATATTGGTCAGGACTCCTTTCTTTTCAAAACAATAAATCAACCTCACATTGAACAAATGAGAGGCTGCTGTGGCCAGGGAAGCGGCAATGGTATCGGCATTGGTATTTAATAGGTTTCCCTGACCATCGTGGGTCAGAGCAGCAAAAACCGGAGTGATTCCTTGCTCTAGCAAGGCTTGGATGCCTACAGCATCTACATGGTCGATATCGCCAACATAACCATAGTCGATCCCCCGATCAGGCCGTTTGTGTGAAAGTATCAAATTGGCGTCCGCTCCGGTCAACCCCATGGCATTACATTTAAACCCCTGCAAGGCAGCAACAATTTGTTTGTTTATTAAACCCCCATACACCATGGTTACCACTTTTATTGCCGATTCGTCAGTGATCCTTCTCCCATCGATGAGTTTGACCTTATAACCTAATTTTTGGCTCAGTTGATCAGCCAGTTTCCCCCCTCCATGAACCAATATTTTATGACCTTTCAACTCACAAAAGTCTGACAGGAATTGTTTTAGATTTTCCTCCTGATCTATGACAATACCTCCAATTTTTACTATAGTTAGCTCTTTCATCTAAAAATTAGTGGTTAACAAAGATTTCAAAACAGCTTGCGCCGCGTACACTCGATTAGCAGCCTGAGGGATAACCAAAGATGCCTCTCCATCTAATACTTCATCATCAACGATCACATTTCTCCTTACCGGAAGACAATGCATAAAATACGCGTTATTGGTAAGCCCCATTTTTGAGGCTGTAATTTTCCAACCGGGATCCTGACTTAATAACTGACCATAGGGTTCATAGGAAGACCAATTTTTGACATAAATAAAATTAGCTTGCTCAAATGCTTTTTCCTGGTCGTATATGATTTTTGCGCCCTTTGTAAACTTTGTATTTAGCTCATACCCAGGTGGATGAGTTATCACCAAGTCCACATTGGCCTGTCGCATCCATTGTGCAAAAGAATTGGCCACTGATTGGGGTAAAATACGAGGATGTGGTGCCCAACTGAGCACTACTTTAGGTTTCTCTTTTTTCTTATACTCCTCGATGGTAACCAAATCAGCTAATGATTGTAGTGGATGCAGGGTGGCAGATTCCAGGCTCACCACCGGTATTTTACTATACTTTATGAAACTATTTAAGACCTCTTCTTTATAGTCCTTTTCTTGGTCGGTAAATGAGGCAAAGGCTCTAATCCCCAGAATATCACAGTACTGACCGATCACCCCTGCTGCCTCCACTATATGTTCGGCTTTTTCTCCGCTCATGATCACACCTTCTTCAGTCTCCAACTGCCATCCTTCACTGACAAAATTCATCACCATGCAAGAGAGCCCTAGATTTAGGGCTGCTTTTTGTGTACTTAACCTGGTCCTTAGACTTGGATTAAAAAAAATTAGACCGAGGGTTTTGCCTTTTCCCAGATCGGGCTCGACCAAAGGATCGTTTTTAAAATACACAGCAGATTCAACCAATTGGTTCAAATCACTCACATCAATTATGGAGGTGAATTGCTTCATGCCAGATTTAAATTAACCACCGCGGATTCGAGTTTTTCCAGGAAATAGTCGACCTGCTGTGAAGTTATACACAAGGGTGGTAGTAATCGTAAAGTATTGGGGTTGGCTGCATTGCCGGTAAATATACTGTGATCGGACACCAACCTGTTTCTTAGATCGACCACATGATAGTCAAATTCAACCCCAATCATCAGTCCTTTTCCTCGTACAGATTTCACCGAAGATATTTGCTTTATGTGAGTCATTAATATTTCTCCTAACCTGGCAGCATTTTCAATCAAATGTTCCTTTTTCAGAATATCCAACACTGCAATACCAGCAGTACAAGCCAAATGATTGCCTCCAAATGTGGTACCTAACAAACCAAGTGTCGGTTCCATTTTTGGATGAATAAGTACTCCTCCTATAGGGAAACCATTGCCCATTCCTTTAGCTATGGTAATTAGGTCTGCTTTGACATGGTGGTATTGGTGGGCGAAGAATTTTCCCGATCTCCCATATCCTGATTGAATCTCATCCAAAATCAGCAAAGCCCCGGTCTTATCACACAATACCCGAGCGCGTTCTAAAAATTCCAACTCCATTTCATAGATCCCGGCTATTCCCTGTATCCCCTCTAAAATGATTGCACATACAGTTTCATCCATTTGATTGGCTAAACTATCCATATCGTTTAGCGCAACGTATACTACATTTTCTGTTTGATTGAAAGGGGCAATAATTTTGGGATTATTGGTGAAATTAACCACTCCTCCGGTACGACCGTGAAAAGCGTTAGTAGCTACGATCATTTTCTTGCGTTGATTAAAAAATGAGGCAAGCTTCAGTGCGTTCTCATTAGCCTCTGCTCCTGAATTGCAAAGGAATAAATGATAAGAGGTATATCCGGAAAGCTCCCCTAGTTTTTCCGCCAGTTCCTCCTGAAGTGGATTAATTATGGAATTGGA
>JAPUIM010000416.1 GCA_027297025.1 Bacteroidota bacterium
GATTGGGCTATTTCGGTCATGGTTCTGGTCTTGTGTTTCTTTAGTAATAGAAATACCAAATGCCAATTAGGTTCAATATCAAAATTTTCCAATTTGTACACTTCCCTGATATTATAGAATATAGAATCACTCAAACGCTTAAGCCGGGCGATTAATCCTAAATACCCTAGTTCTTTTAGAAAATCATTTTTCATCGGAATACTTAACTAGTTATGTAAATATAAATAAAAATACTTAACTAGTTAAGTAAATAATGCAAAGAAGGAAAATAATTGAAGTGCTAGTTTTAACGCACGAGTTACAAACGCGTGCTAGTAACAAGTTCATAAACGCAGTCTCGTCGTATACGCTTACGAACTCAATTTAATTAACAGCTGTATCGGTGTTCGTTTTCTTTTTCGCTCAAGCCGCGGGGCTCATCCTTTTTCCATTGATGAAAAAGGATGCAAAAAATCTAGTACCAACAATCCTTCCTCGCCAAGAGCTAACGCAGGGCCCGGTGTTGGTACGTCCCTCGCGCCTGGATGGAAAGAGTAAAGCATCGGTTAAAATTTATCTGCCGATGGCATGACCGCCCGCTAAAATTACTGTTCTTAGACCAAATTCGGAATATCTTCTTTGGTCAATTTATATAACTCCTTAGTTTCTTCCTCTTTGAAGCTCATTACCAAATTCAAAGCATCCGGAACTACATCACTGCAAAACACTAACAATGATCCTTTTTTTGCATTAGTAATCGCAAAAGTAATCGCTTCTTTTTCTGAAGGAATTATAGTCACTGGCTTATTGGGATCCACGCTCTTTATTCCATCATGAATCATTTTAATTAATTCGCTTTCTGTTTTTCCTCTTAAATTCTTGTCCTGCCTTATAATGATCTCATCAAATGTCTCAGCAGCCACAACTCCAACTTCATAATTATCCTCTGGTCTGCGGTCGCCTATCCCTGCAATCATTCCAATTTTGGGCGAACCATCCATTTTTTCAATCATTTGTTGTAAAGCCCGGAGTCCTGCAGGATTGTGCGCATAATCCAATAGAACTTCGAAATTATTAAACTTAAACAGGTTAAGCCTGCCTGGAGTTTGCGAAGGAGATGGGATAAATGACTCAATAGCCACTTTGATATCTTCAATTGAAAATCCACGGATATAACCAGTTAAAACTGCTGGTAATACGTTTTGGATCATAAAAGTGGCTTTCCCTTGGAAAGTCAGAGGTACATTAATAGCCTTGGTGACTCTCATTTTCCATTCTCCTTTACAAATGGTTATAAAGCCATTTTCATAAACAGCAGACAGCCCTCCAGCTTTAGCATGTTTAGTCATTCTTTTATTTTTTTCATCCAAAGAAAATAAGGCCACATTTGATTTTACATTTTTTCGCATATCATATACACGATCATCGTCTGCGTTGAGAATGGCATATCCATCAGGAAAAACAATCTCTGGAATGACCCCTTTTACTCTCGCAAGCTGGTCAATAGTATGAATTCCTTTTAATCCCAACTGATCAGCTGCGACATTGGTTACTATTCCTATATCACAATTTTTGAATCCCAGGCCTGCTCGCAACAAACCTCCTCTGGCAGATTCCAGTACTGCGAAATCTACCGTCGGGTCTTTAAGTACAAATTCAGCGCTTGTTGGTCCAGTGCAATCACCGGTCATCAACAATCTGTTTTGAATATAAACGCCATCGGTGGTGGTATAACCCACCTTGTACCCCTTCATCCTGGCCATGTGAGCAATGAGTCTGGTGGTGGTAGTTTTACCATTAGTCCCCGCTACAGCAATAATTGGAATTCTGGAAGTCGAACCCGGCTTATATAACATATCAATTACAAAACCTGCAACATTTCTAGGTAATCCTTTGGTTGGAGCCAGATGCATACGAAATCCGGGTCCTGCATTCACCTCCAGTACCGCTCCGTCTGTATCTGGTAACGGTTTGCCAATATCCGTTGTCATGATATCAATTCCACAAATATCCAGATCAATGATTTTAGAAATCCTTTCTGCCATAAAAATATTGAAAGGATGTACCATATCCGTTACATCTTCAGCTGTTCCCCCAGTGCTTAAATTGGCAGTATTTTTCAACTTCAACATTTCCCCTTTTGGCAGAACCGCATCCAGGGTTAATCCTTTTTCTTCCAGAATACTCATGGTCAAAGGGTTGACATCGATCATGGTCAGCATTTCCTCATGACCATAACCTCTTCGTGGATCCTCATTCACCTTGTCGATTAGGGCTTGTACGGTAGATTTACCATCACCTACTACATGGGCAGGTGTTCGTATTGCTGCAGCCACCAATTTGTGATCAATGACTAATAGGCGAAAATCCTCCCCGGTGATGTATTTTTCTACTATAACAGACCGGGAAACCTCTTTTGCAGCTTTGAAAGCGACAAGCGCATCATCCAGGTTCATTATATTGGTAGTAATACCCCGGCCATGATTTCCACCGATGGGTTTTAATACCAACGGATAACCAACATAATCAACTGCTTCTTTTAGTCCGGCTTCCGATCTTATAATTTCACCCTTCGGCACAGGTACCTCAGCTTGTTCCAACAAATATTTAGTCTCCTCTTTGTCACCGGCTATATCGACTCCGATATTGCTGGTCTGGCTGGTAACGGTAGCTTGAATTCTTTTTTGATTCTTTCCGTATCCCAATTGACAAAGCGAATATTTATTCAAACGTATCCAAGGAATTCCCCTGCTTTCTGCCTCTTCAATGATAGAACCGGTGCTCGGCCCTAACCTCACTTCTTCGCGTAATTCCCGCATATGCTGAATATCCTCCGCCAAATCGTATTCCTTATTTTCAATCAATGCCTCAGCAATTCTGACAGAAGCTTTCGCGGTATATTTTCCCACCTCTTCTTCCATGTAAGCAAAAACTACATTGTAAACCCCCTCTTCACCATAACCCCTGGTTCTACCAAAACCAACATCCATACCTGCCATTGTTTGCAACTCCAGCGCTATATGTTCAATTACATGTCCAATCCAGGTACCTTCTTCCACTCTCTCAAAAAAACCTCCGGGTGTTCCTACTGAGCACCTGTGTTCTTGCATTGAAGGAAACATGGCTTTGAGTCTTTCCAAAAAACCATCAATTGTATTGGTGGGTCGCTGTTCCATTTCTTCAATATCCAATACCATTACAATAAGCTTATGTCGATTTACCGACCAGTAATTTGGCCCTCTCATCGCTCGAATTTCTCGAATCTTCATAACAAAAAGGTTTATATGTGAATAGACATTGTTTTAATATAAATTTAGATTTTTTTTGTAATAATTAAGAATCATTTATTCATTGTTGCGAGAATAAACTTTGAAACGAAAAATGACCTACGCAAAAGGAACATTAATTCCCATTGGGGGTAATGAGGATAAAGGGAGGAAAGAATCTAAAGGGCTGGATTTCATAGAAGAAGGTATTTTGTCGCATGTGGTAAAAGAAAGCGGTGGATCTGATGCCAAAATCATTGTAATACCAACAGCATCCAGTATACCCAAGAAAGTAGGTGAAAATTATATGAATGCATTTTATAAACTTGGGTGTACAGATATAACGGTGTTAGATATCACCAAACGGAGTCAATCTGATGCTAAAAGCTCTATTGAGCTTGTTTCTGAAGCCAATTGTGTAATGTTTTCCGGGGGTAACCAATCCAGAATATCTTCAATAATCGGAGGTACTCAATTGCATGATGTTCTCACTCAAAAATTCCAAATGGAGGACTTTGTAATTGCCGGAACCAGTGCAGGAGCAATGTGCATGGCCAAAGAAATGATAGCCGGAGGTAGTAGTACTGAGTCCATGCTTAAAGGCGCTGTTGTCATTAGCCGTGGATTGAGCCTGATCCCTGAATTGATAATCGACACACATTTTATTGGAAGAGGAAGATTTGGGAGGTTGGCCGAAGCAGTTGCCATTCATCCTGATCTAATTGGTATCGGACTGGCAGATGACACCGGACTAATTATTAAAAAATGTAATGAATTTAAGGTAATCGGATCCGGAATGGTGATAATTTTTGATGCCGGCCATTTAATACATAATACACATGATCAATTGAAAGATGGTACCCCTATGTCTATGTCGAATCTTACAACACATATATTGGCTAATGGAGACCAATTTGCAATAAACGATAGAAAAATATCAGTTTTACCCATTCGTGAAGCATTGGTCTGAGTTGCTATGTAGAACTTTATCGGTAAATGGCTACCTCATATTTTCCATTGGAGCTCTTCTTCCCTCTGTACATACCTGGTGTATTAAATTCCAATTCAATATTACCTTTTGTATCTACTGCTATTAAGCCACCGTCACCTCCAATTTTGGTGAGTCGATGTTGTATTACTTCCCTGCATGCCTCTTTCAAGTTCAAGCCTTTGTACTCGATAAGGCAAGAAACATCATAAGCTACAACTCCTCTGATAAAAAACTCACCGCTACCCGTGCATGAAACAGCACATGTTTTGTTGTTGGCATAATTACCTGCTCCAATTATAGGACTATCCCCTACTCTTCCAAATTTTTTATTGGTCATGCCCCCTGTTGAGGTTGCTGCAGCTATGTTTCCATACTTATCCAGGGCTACTGCCCCTACCGTTCCGAATTTTTGTTCTTTGGAATCTGAATGATCCAATTGAAATTTATCGGTGCCCCTAACTTCTGACCATTGTTGATGGCGAAATTCATCATAAAAATATTCCGCATCACGAAATTCACATTTCAAAAAACGGGCGAAATCTTCAGCACCTTTACCCGATAAAAACACATATCCTGATTTTTCCATTACCAGGCGTGATAGCTGAACCGGGTTTTTAACCCCGGTAATCAAGGAAACTGCACCAGCATTTAGC
>JAPUIM010000417.1 GCA_027297025.1 Bacteroidota bacterium
ACTTTCATTAGTTTTGCCCCTTTTGAAATATTAAAAACCAATAGTCCTAATAAATTCTTTGATTCATTGGCCGCAGGAAAACTAATAATTACAAATACCGGTGGATGGATCAAAAAGTTGGTGGAAGAGCATCGCTGTGGGTTCTACTGTTCCCAAGACCGCGTTGAGGATTTTGGAGAAAAAATCACTCCTTTTATTCAGGATTCAAAGTTTTTAGCCACTTATCAAAATAACGCCCGGCAATTGGCAGAAAAAGAGTTTTCCCGAAGGGCTCAAGTAGAAAAACTACATCTTCTACTGGAGGAAATCCGAATCAATAATTCTAGCGAGGAATTGGCTTATACTTCGATTGGCTGAAAATCGCTTGAGCATCCTGGTTAGCCATTAATTGCTCCAACCCTATCTCAGGATTTTGGTGAAAGTAACTTTTTACAATTTCCCATCCCACCCAGGTCCCAACCCTGCCGGGGCATTTTGGGCCAATTTCCGGAATATTAGGCCTTTCTTCCAGATACTTTTGTTTGATGAAATAATTGGTTTCAAATATCAATTGGTTTTCCACAAAATGGGCCCAAATAATATCGTGATTCTCTTTTACGTCTGACAATTCCTGTGTCGTATATGGTATGATCAAACTGTCGGGGGCGCAGGGCATCATCCTTTTAGTAAAATAGTAAGATTTCCCATAGAATATCATATCTGCCAATACCGTGTTGTCCTGGTAGTTTGATAGGTTGTACAACTTGGAAATATTCAGCATACAGGTAGGCACTATATACTCTTTTTCATAACGCCGTAAAATATACAGGGGATAATCTACCGGTCTGTATCTGGCATCTTTACCCAGAAAATAATCCAATCCCACTATGATCAGGCTATCCGAAACAAAAAGATCTTGACCGAACCCGGTAATAACCGTTTTGATGATGGGGATTTTGGCTTGAGGGTAGTAGGCTTTTAAATGCCTGAATGCATTTTCGAATTCCCGTTTTATATCTGAAAAATCTCCAAAAATCCTTTGGGTCTCCTGATACAGCGAATCCATATAAGGATCTTTGGTCAATCGGTAAATGTTGTTGATCAATAAGGAATCATGTGGGTAGTTGGAAACACCTAAAAATGCACTTCCGAATAATTTATGGCGATTCAGAAAATCCCTAATTTCCTGTTTACTTTTTAAATTAAACATTTCCCTGTCCAACCTCTCTACCCTTAAGTCTATAGAGATATTGGATATATCCACCTCCTCTGGGCAACTTACATCGCTGCAACCCCAAAAAATCAGGGCCAACAAGAAATAATATATCAAGGATTTCATGTTTAATTTTTTAATGACAAAACTATTTATTTATTTTATAACCCGATGAGAAAATATTTATTAATCCTTATATTTTGCTTGTCGGCATTCACTTCTTTTGGTCAAGCTGAAATAGGGATAAAATTCTCACCTTCCATTTCTGCAAATCGCGTAAACACTGATTCTGATAGCCTGACTTATTCCAATGATGGAACTGGTTTGAGATTTGTTTTTGGGGTGATCCTGGATCTACCCCTCACTGAAAAATATTATTTCAGTACAGGACTATTGTACTCTCCGGAAAGGGCGGCAATTGTACTTGATAATTTGGATCAGCAGGAAGCTTACAAAACTCAATATTTGCAGATTCCAATTACGGTCAAACTGTTTACTGAAGAACTGTTTTTGGACACCAAACTGTTTTTTCAAATTGGCCTGGTAGGAGAAATAAAGGTCACCGATAAAGAGGAAGATGTCAGTAATGAACTGGTTGAGAGTTTTAGGGCTGTGGATACTTCATTAACCCTGGGAGCAGGTTTTGAAAGAAATTTTGGCGTTGCAAATGTTTGGTTTGCCGGGTTTAGTTACTCAAGGGGTTTGGTAAATATCGTATCTGATTCCAATTCCAATTTTGACGATTTTAGTATCAAAAACGATATGTATCAAATAGATCTGGGGATCAAGTTCTAATTTGGATTCAAGGCTATTTCTTCTTCCAGGCCATTCAGAAATTTGTAGTCAGTCATACCCAGGGAAGAATCTTTTTCCAGTTTCACCCATTTCAGATACTTCAAGAACCATCGAATCCTGGGTGAAATTACACCACTGGTAAAGTAGGCATGTAAATAAGGGTGTAAAGCGATAGTTACCTTCTTTTCGTTTTGCTTATTCAAAAGATATTCCAATTTACTCTCTATTTGATCCGAAACTAATATTGAAGGTAATATAGAACCTGTTCCATCACAAGTAGGACATTTTTCTTGGGTGGCGATATTTAGTTCTGGCCTTACCCGTTGTCGGGTGATTTGCATTAAACCAAATTTACTCAAAGGCAGTATAGTTGAACGAGATCTGTCAGATTTCATCTCTTCCTTCATCTTATTGAAGACCGTTCTTTTATTATCGGACTTCTTCATATCGATGAAATCAACCACAATGATTCCACCCATATCCCTAAGCTTCAATTGTCGAGCTACTTCCTTGGTGGCCAATGTATTTACCTTTAGGGCCGTACTTTCCTGATTTTCTCCGACGTTGGATTTATTTCCACTGTTGACATCAATCACGTGCATGGCTTCAGTGTGCTGAATGATCAAATATCCGCCTCCTGGAATATTTACGGATTGACCAAAAAGACTTTTTAACTGTTTTTCAATACCATACTGCTCGAATAACTTGGCTTTGCCCTGAAATGATTTGATGATCTTCTGCTTTTCCGGAGCAAAGGATTGCACATAGGATTTTATCTCCTGTAGGACCTTTTGATCATCTATTACTATGCTGTCAAAACTTTCATTGAGTAAATCCCTCAATAATGAGGAAGCCCTACCCATTTCTCCAATTATCTTATCTCTGGGTACGGCACGACTTAAACTTTTAACCCCCTGGTCCCACTTTTCTACCAAGTTTCTCAGGTCCTTATCCAACTCAGTCACGTTCTTCCCTTGGGCCACGGTTCTGATGATGATACCGAAATTCTCAGGTTTTATTGATGATAGAAGTCGGGTGAGCCGTTTCCTTTCCGGTCGGTCGGTGATCCTTTTTGATATACTGACAGCGTTGGAAAAAGGTACCAACACAATATACCTCCCGGCTATTGACAACTCACAGGATAGTCGCGGCCCTTTAGTGGATATTGGTTCTTTTACAACTTGGGTCAAGATCTGCTGATTCTTAGATAAAACCTGGGAGATTTTCCCCAGTTTATCGATATCCGGCAGATTTTTAAGCTTGGATAATTGTGGAGTTGCGTTTCTGTTGGTTTGGGCAAGCCGTGTAAACTTCGTTAATGACCTGATTTGTGGTCCAAGATCCAGGTAATGCAAAAATGCATCTTTTTCATAACCTATATCGATGAAGGCTGCGTTTAATCCCGGAACTAATTTTTTTACACTGCCTAGATAAATGTCACCAACTGTAAACGCATTTTCCTCTTTTTCATGGTGAAACTCAACAAGACTTTTATCCTTTAAAAGAGCTATTCTACATCCACTTTGAGTTGAATTGATGATTAATTCACTGCTCAAAATATACTCCTTAATTTATACTTTAGATTAACAGATGAGTAAAAACAACTAGAAAAAGGTAGTATTAAACCTTTTTCTTATGTCTATTTTTTCTCAACCGCTTTTTTCGCTTGTGAGTAGAAATCTTATGTCTTTTACGTTTTTTACCACAAGGCATATAATTTTTTCTTTTGCATTCCCTTACGGGAATAGTTCAACAATATTTATTTTATTTCCTGCAAATAACCATTTGCCATTCCTACAATAGCTGGGTCATTGCTTATTTCCTTTACCTTGGTGAATCTCTCAGCAGCTTGCAGGGGTTCTCCTAACTCCATCAGGCTCACCCCCAACATTAACTGACCGTGTATATTTTCCGGATATAAACTCACCAATTGCTCAAATCTTTCTTTGGCTTTATTCAACTGTCCGGATTGCAAAGAAAGCACTCCTAAATTAAACAAGGCCTGTTCATTTTCTGGCTCCTTGTCTATTATCTCCCTCAACATTTGAATTCCTTTCATAGGAGTTGAGGTTGAAACCCAAGTCATAGCCACCTTGTTCTTTACCTCAAACTCTTGTTCATCACCGATCCCCTGCTGCAATGCCTTGGCAAAATATAATCTAGCCCTTCCTCCCAACCTGGTCTTTTGCAGGCCTTCGGTCAATTGAAAGGCCATGTAAAAGATATCTCCTGCCTTTAGCCAATAAGTGGTGATCGGATTATTGGCAATCGCCAATTCAATATATTTAGCCGCGCTATCGTACTTATTTGCTGCTAAAAAAAGCTGAGCCAAAGAGTCGGCAAAGGTAGCACTTTTTTCGGGATTGCTACTAGCAAAAAATTTATGTGATAATTGGTTAATTTTTTCAATTTGTTCGCTATTCAATGAAGGTTGGTGAATATCTAGAGTTGCATCGGCCAACGTAAATCCCTCATTTTCTTCATTAACGATCTCAGGATTTATTTCCAACTGTTCATTATCCACCACCACATTAGGCAGATTATAAAGAACCACCACTGCAACTACCGCGACAATTGATAATATAATTTGTGACTTGAACATAAAAAAAGCTTAACCATTTTGGGTCAAGCTTAATAACCACCATTTATTTCTTTACCTAACTTTTTCGCTTTTTTTGATTTTGTCTACAAAGACCTTGGAAGGTTTAAAACTTGGAATAAAATGCTCATCTATTACGATGGCAGTATTTTTTGAAATGTTCCTGGCGATCTTCCTTGCCCTTTTCTTATTAATAAAACTTCCGAATCCCCTCACATATATGTTTTCCCCTTCAGCCATGGAATTTTTAACCACACTAAAGAAGGCTTCTACTGTAGCTGATACATCGGCTTTATCAATCCCGGTTTTGTCTGCTATTACTGAAATTACTTCTGCTTTTGTCACGGTATTTGAAATTTTTTAATTTAATATGCTTAAGAATTAGCCACAGATTATATTGTGTTGTGGCTCACAAAGTTATACCTCCACCAAAAAATAAAAAACAAATAACAAAAAAAGATTTCATTTAATAAATTTGGTACCTCAATCCGCTGAAAATATTGAAAGATTCACAGTTTGCTAAGCTTCTTATCCGATGGTATAGTCTAAATAAAAGAGACCTGCCTTGGCGAGAGACCCGGGACCCTTACAAGATTTGGCTTTCAGAGGTCATTTTACAACAAACAAGGGTGGTACAAGGGCTTCCGTATTATTTACGTTTTCTAGAACAATATCCCACACTAGAAGTCTTGGCTAATGCCTCCGAACATCAAATACTAAGGCTGTGGCAAGGCCTGGGATACTACTCCCGAGCCCGAAACTTACATGCATGTGCCCGTCACATCTATTTTGACCTTAACGGTAAATTTCCATCGCATTATCGAAACCTGATCAAACTCCCTGGAATAGGAGATTACACTGCCTCCGCTATTGCTTCGTTTGCTTTTCACCAAAAGGTTCCTGTGGTGGATGGAAATGTATTGCGCGTACTAGCTAGGGTTTTTGGTTTGCATGTGGATATCGCCAGCCAAAAAGGAAGAAATCAATTTATCCAATTGGCCAAAGTACTTATTCCCCACCAACATACTCATCTCTATAATCAGGCCTTAATGGATTTTGGAGCAGTGCAATGTATTCCCTATAACCCCAAATGTGATACCTGTATTTTTCAGGATAGGTGTCATGCATTTGCTGAGGGGGAGCAAAAATCATTGCCGGTAAAAAAGAAAAAAATAAAAGTGAAAGAGCGGTATTTTCATTATATTGTAATGCAGTACCGAGGTAAATACTTAATGAAAAGAAGGGATGAAAAGGACATTTGGAAGGGCCTGTACGATTTTTACTTAGTGGAAAAAAATAAATGCTGTTCGGTGGATTCTCTGGAAGAAGAATTGCTTGAAAAGCTTTTAAAACAAAGGGGCCTACTGATTAAGGAATCTGAAAAATATAAACATTTATTGACCCACCAACGTATATTTGCATACTTTTTACTTTTTCAGGTAAAAAGCGGTGCTTTAGTCAATGAGTTATTAGAAAAGGGAAACTGGGGATTATTTAATGAAACAGAAATCAGAGAGCTTCCCAAGCCCGTTTTAATCAAGAACTATTTTGAAAAAGAAATTTTAATTTAATACAAACATAAATTGATAAAGCGCTATGACAGGAGTAAATAAAGTGATCCTGATTGGCAATCTGGGGAAAGACCCGGAGATCAGGCACCTTGATAACGGACGAGCTGTAGCCAACTTCTCCCTGGCAACCAGTGAAAATTATAAAAATCGTGAGGGAGAAAAAGTGACCACTACCGAATGGCACAACATTGTGCTGTGGACACCACTTGCCGAAATAGCCGAAAAGTACCTTAATAAAGGGAACCAAATTTACCTTGAAGGCAAACTAACCAATCGTTCTTACGAAGACAAAGAAGGTAATAGGAAATACATTACGGAAGTAGTCGGTCAAAACTTGACCATGTTGGGGGGAAGAGCAAATGCATCAGAAAGTTCGACACTTGAGGAAAACAAAATTGTCAGTGAAAGTACGGTTACCGAAGAAG
>JAPUIM010000418.1 GCA_027297025.1 Bacteroidota bacterium
CAGGGGTTAAGACTTTGGAAGGAAATGAAATCAAAGTATCCGGATGAAATGGCAGTGTATCTCAAGCATAACAAAGAAATCTCTATTTATATTGAAAATGACTCTATAAAGGTAAAATCTCACCGAATTTATGACCTTCTGCACCTTAATGAACAATCAAAAGTTTTGGCCCGGGAAAAAGTGTTTACCAGTCACTTTGTAAAACTTATCGACTTGCAAGCCAAAACCTTGGTCCCCAATAACAATCGATACAAGACCTTAACGGTTAACAATTACATAGAGAGCGATGAAAGGACTTTTGGTGTTTTCTTCGATGATTCCAAGTCGCATTCATTTGTCTTTCCGGGGATTGAACCAGGAGCTCGGTCAATTCATGAATATTCGGTGGAAATAACCGACCCCAGATTTTTAACAACCTTTTATTTTGGATCATTTGTACCCCTCGAAGAATCCAAGCTGACTATTTTGGTAGACAAAAGGATCAGCTTAAAGTATGAGCTACTGCATGGTGATGGCCAACCTATTCAATTTTCAAAGAAAGAAAAAGGGGGGACTATTGAATATGAATGGAAAGCCACTGGTTTGGAAAGTTTTACCCTGGAATCAAATGCTCCCAAACTAAGCTATTTTTCTCCCCACCTGATATTTCATATCGAAACAGCTACTATCAATGGGGTTGAACAAAACGTATTAGCAGGATTAGATGACCTATATAGGATGTACTCGGGTTTCATAAATAATTTGAACGAAAAGGAAAATCCTGAATTAAAACAGATCGTAGATTCCCTGGTACATGGAATAACCAGTGAGGAGGAAAAAGTAAAAAAAATATATTATTGGGTACAGGACAATATCAAATACATCGCATTTGAAAATGGCATGCGGGGATTCATCCCTCATGATGCTGACTGGGTTTGCGAAAAACGCTACGGGGATTGCAAAGACATGGCTAGTATTACTCAAAACATGTTAGAATTGGCAGGCATTAAATCCTACCTCACCTGGATTGGCTCAAGAGATATTCCTTATAAATACACCGATTCCCCTACTCCATTGGTGGATAACCATATGATCACCACTTATGAAAATAATGGACAATATTATTTTTTAGATGCAACCAGTAAATACACCCGATTTGGATTACCCTCTTCAATGATTCAAGGTAAACAGGCCTTAATGGCAATTGGGGATAAAGAGTTTAAAATTGAAACAGTACCGGTAATTAGTAAAAATCAAAATCTGAAACTTGACACCTCTTATATAAAACTTGATGGAGATAAAATAATTGGAGAAGGCAAGATGAGTTTGGATGGCTACGTAAAAGTATTTAATTCTTATAAGCTTATTGGCTTGGATAAAAAAGGCGAAAAAAGATTTATCCGTAATCTTTTAAATAAAGGCAATAACAAATTTTTTATAGATCATTATTCGATAAAAAAGCTGCAGTCTAAAGACCATCCTTTGGTAATTGAATATGAATTCATCCTCCAGGATTATTTCAATAGTGTTGATGATGAAATCTATCTAAACATGAGTTTGGAGAAGCCCTTTTTTAACCGTTTAATTGACACGGAAAACAGGAATGCTCCCATTGAAAATGAATATCTGTATACACATAGTCAAACCGTGGTTCTAGAGATACCCGAGAATTATGTAGTGGAGTATCTTCCTCCCCAAGCCAACTTCAAAAATGAATTGATCGGATTCGATATTGATTATAAGGTGGATGGAAGTAGGGTTTATCAACGGAAAAATTTTTATATTAATTACTTGATTCTGGAAAAACAGGATTTTGAGGATTGGAACCAAGCAATAAAAGTACTCAACAAAGCCTATAGGGAAGTACTAGTTTTAAAAAGGCCATAAATCCTTTATTCCTCTTATTATAAATCTATACATTCAATTCAGAAGAATCTGTATCAGGGACTTATTGTAACCGTTTCTCTTGTAATGCCTCTGTTTCTGCAGGCAGGGGATTATAAATACCACAACTATCATTGGGAAGAAAACAGAGCATTAATCGCACTAACCCCGGCAGAGGAAAACGAACCAGCCATATTAATGAAGTACCTTCAAGTTCATGAATATATTTACCGGGAAAATGATGTTGATCTCGAGTTGTACTCAACTGTCCATAAAATTATAAGGGTAAATAACGATGACGGGGTTCAAGCCCACAATAAGATCTTCATACCCATGAGTGATGTGATCGAAATATTAGCTATTCAAGCCCGCTCGATTAACAAGAATGGGGTATCCATGGAACTGGATCAAAATAATATCAAAGAAATCACCGATGATGAAGGTGGCAGTGGGTACAAGATATTCGCGGTGGAAGGGGTTGAAGTGGGTGGAGAAATTGAATATTGGTATACTCGAAAACTGAACCCGACCTATTTTGGAAGGAACTACTTTCAATTTAAAATACCTTCAAAGAATGTGGATTTTGAATTGATCTCTCCGGAAAATCTCATTTTCTCCACCAAGGGATACTGCAACTTTCCTCAAATAATTGATACCACCTTCAACGGCAAAAGGTACCTTAAAGCCCATTCTGATTTTATTCCCGCATTACAGGATGAAGAGTTTTCTTATTTCAATCCCAATAGGATGAGAGTAGAGTATAAATTGTCCTATAACCAAGCAAGAGGGGGCTCACGATTGCTTACCTTCTCGGATGCTACTCAAAGGATATTCAATAATATTTATGATTTGAGTAAAGAAGAAAAAAAACAGATTGAAAAATTCTACAAATCCATAAAGATCTCTTCCAAAAAGAATAATGAAGAGAAAATCAGGATGATTGAAAACTTTGTCAAAACCAATTTTTCTATTCAGGAAGCCTATAGTAGAGGAAATGGCAATATTGTTGAAATCCTCAATAATAAATATGGCAGCAAAAAAGAGATGGCCAGATTGTTTGCCGCATTGTTTAAAGAAGCTGACATAAAACATCAACTGGTGCTTACTACAGAACGTGATGATGTAAAATTTGACAGGTATTTCGATTCCTGGAATTACCTGGTAAATTATATATTCTTTTTTCCCGAAACTGATAGTTACCTCACTCCTGAACATTTTGAATACCGTTATGGAATGATACCGTTTCAT
>JAPUIM010000419.1 GCA_027297025.1 Bacteroidota bacterium
TAGCCCTTCGTCATTATCCTAATTGATCGGATAATCCAAATTATCGGAATACCAAACAGTTGCGGATTCCCGTTTTCACTGGAATGACGTAAAAGGGACTTTTTGCACAACCCTAACTTAAAATGCAGGCATTTGTGGCATATGTACACTAATTGCTCAAAATCCTAACCGTCACACTAGAAGGTCTCTGAGTATCATGATAAATACGATGAGTGGCTTTTATAAAATCCTCCTCATCGCACTGATAAATATTCACAAACTGCTGAGGATTCCGATCCACTAGCGGAAACCACGAATTCTGAACCTGGATCATAATCTTATGCCCTGGTTCGAACGAATGCGCAAGATCGGGAATGGTGAAGGACACTTCTGTCACTTCTCCAGGAACAAATGCCTCAGGCTTCTCGAAACTATTACGATATCTACCGCGAAGTACCTCCCCCCTCACCAACATCTGATACCCACCCATCGGGCCGTCATAATCATTCTCAGGATAGTCCTCCAAATCATCCGGAAAAACGTCAATCAGTTTGACGACATAGTCTGCATCTGTTCCTGTGGTAGTAACAAAGAAATTGACCTCCATAGGACCTGTCATTACCACTTTCTCCTCCAGGACATCAGTTTGGTAAACCATCACATCTTGTCGCCTGCTTGCAAATCGCTGATCATCCGTGAGGTAAGCCCTGGTTCGATTCAGGTGAACATCTTCCGTGTAGGGTACGGGTTTGTTGGGGTCCACGATATAGGTATCAAATCCTTCATCTCCCGGGGCTGAAAAAGACAATTCTCCATTTCCTCGTAAATAGAGCCGTTTCTCGGTGGACGCTGCTGGTGGCCAAGCGTCGAAGGTCCGCCATTGATTGGCGCCTGTGATGAAAATTGTAGCCTCAGCCAGGTCCATGGTTCCTTTATCCTTTAGGTAATAATTAAAGAATTTCAATTCTATTTCCTTAAAGAAGTCTGAAGTATTACTTCCCCAATGGATATTCCCCATGTTTCTGGCATTCCCGCCGGCCCATTGGCCATGTGACCAGGGACCCATGATCAATCGGTTTTGATTCTGTGTATTTTGCTTTTCAATGGATTGATAAGTTTCCAGTGGACCAAACAGATCTTCAGCATCGAACCAACCCCCAACTACCAAAACGGCAGGCTTAATATTTGTAAGGTGAGGCATGGGATTACGCGCTTTCCAGAAGTCATCATAGTCAGGATGGGTCATTAGGTCCGACCAGAACTGGATGGTATCCCCAAAATATTTCTTCTGTACATTCTTTATAGGCCCAAGGTCCATAAAAAAATCATAGTTGTCTGGATTCCCAAAATCCACATTACTTGGAAATTCACGGGTTGGCTTCGGTCTCGGACGCCCAACGGATGAATAAAAAGAAAAGGCATCCATCAGGAAGAATGCTCCATTATGGTGCCAGTCATCGCCAATAAACCAGTTGCCGACGGGTGCCTGCGGTGAAGCTGCTTTTAGCGCGGGGTGAGCTTGCGGCAACGCCATGGTTGAATAGAAACCGGGATATGAAATGCCGAAGATCCCCACTTTTCCATTGTTGTTGTCAACATTGCCAATCAGCCAATCGATGGTATCATAAGTATCGCTATTCTCATCAATTTCCTTTTTCTTTTTGTTTGGGATAAACGGCCTGACATCCACAAACTTGCCTTCACTCATATAACGTCCCCTAATATCCTGAAAAACAATGATATAGTCTTCCTGGATCAAGTGGATCAAGTTAAATAATCGACCAGAATAACTTTCTTCGTCTGGTTCGATATTGTAGGGTGTTCTGACCAACAGTATTGGGCTCTCTTCAGTTTTGTTCTTCGGTGCATAGATTGAAGTAAACAACCTGACACCGTCCCGCATGGTTATATAGACCTCTTCTTTACTATAGTTCTCTTTCAAATAGGCAACCCCATTTACCTGGGCGGGAATAGGCTCCCGGGTCAGGGTTAGCGGCATCACATCCTCTCCACCAAAATACATCCCTGTGATTTTTTGACTAGTGAGGTCAACTACCCCTCGAAATGTAACGTCTGCATTTTCATACCTCAAGTAGAAATTGTTATTCTGGAATGAAACTGAATCAATTTTAATCCCAACCAGACCATTTTCCGGGCTGTCATAGTTGGCGGTAAGAAGGCCATTAACTTCTGAGAGATGGAGGATCATCCGCAGAGGGCGACCAGGATATTCACGCAAGCCATGCCAGTCACCGGTGATGTCTTGGGCGTTGATTTGAATTATTATGAAAATAAAGCAATAAGTTGTGAGTGATTTCATGATAAAATTGAGTTTTTTGATCACATTAAAGATAGTACAATCCATTTATAAATTGTCCTAAAGATGCCAAATCTTGAAGGTGCATTCTGCGTTTAAATAATGGATCAGTTGGTCTATCAACCGCACCGATTTGCATCCCTATAACCTCCCTCCAGCCAAAAATGTCAAAAAAGTGCTACATTTCTGTTAAATATGAAAGTGGGTGCTGCTAATAAACGAGAAGGCCACCCCTACTGTACCCGGTGAAATAATTTTAAATCCTATTTTTGAAACCATGTTTTATACTTATGTTCTACTTAGCGAGAAGGATCGGAATTTTTATTCAGGTTATTCGAAGGATTTAAAATTAAGATTTGAGCAGCATCAGAAAGGGCAGGTTGAATCAACGAAGAATCGGCGGCCGCTGAAATTGATCTATTTCGAAGGTTGCTTAAATCAGGAGGATGCTTTGCGAAGAGAAAAATATTTCAAAACTCACTATGGCCGCATGTTCCTACACAATAGACTCAAATCTTATTTCACCGGGCAAGACCAAAGCTAATTAATCCAACAAGTACGGGACAGGCTATAACGCTTACTACCATTATATAACAAATACTAGGGATTGACGTT
>JAPUIM010000042.1 GCA_027297025.1 Bacteroidota bacterium
ATTGAAATGGTGGGTAAAATTGGAGAGAAAATTGAGATTTTAGCTTATGAAAAACTCACCGGTGAAGCTGTTGTACCCTATATCCATGCGGGAAGTAAACTGGGAGTTATGGTAGCCTTAGAGGGAGTAAACGGCACTACGGTTGAAGATGTAGGAAAAGATGTGGCTATGCAGATCGCTGCAATGAAGCCGTTGGGAGTGGACAAAGACGATATTGACCAGGAAATTGTGAATCGGGAGATGGAAATTGGCAAAGAGCAAGCCAGGGCTGAGGGAAAACCGGAAGACCTACTGGAAAAGATTGCCACAGGTAAGCTTAATAAATTCTTCAAGGAAAATACCCTACTCAATCAATCTTATGTAAAGGATAATTCTCTCACCGTAGCAAAATACCTTGATGGAGTAAAAACCGGTTTGACAGTTTCAGCCTTTAAAAGGGTGGCGATTGGAGGATAATGGTGCTTTCGTGCTTAACAAATAGCCTATCCGTCATGGGTAGGCTATTTTTTATTCTATAGTGGCGACGCATTTTAACTCTATAGCGATGGGCGTGGGAAGACTCTTAACCTCTACTGTAGTCCGGCAAGGTTGATTGGTTTTAAAGTAATCTGCATAGAGTTGATTGTAAATTTTAAAATCATCCTTCATATTTGTTAAAAAGACCGTCACATCCACCAGGCAACTCCAATCCGAACCGGCATCTTCCAGAATTGTTTTGACATTTTGAAAAACGGAATGGCATTGTTGTGAAATATCATATGAAATGATATTTCCTTCATTATCCAATTCTACCCCGGGGATTTGATTGGATCCTTTTTGTCGGGGGCCAACGCCAGATAAAAACAACAGGTTACCTACCCTGCGAGCATGAGGATATAACCCTACCGGCTCGGGAGCTTGAGAAGAATATAAAACAGATTCGTTTTCCTCGCTCATTATACCAGGTTTGCTGCCGTATTCATGATCTCTTCAATTTCTTCAGATTCGATTGGGATGTTTTTCATTAGATTTAAGGGGGTAGAATCGGTTACTACCACATTTTCTTCCAATCTGATTCCCAGGCTTTCCTCACGTATGTATATTCCTGGTTCTATCGTGAACACCATTCCAGGCTCAAATTTCCTATATATATTTCCCACATCATGTATATCCAGGCCCAAATGATGAGAGGTACCATGCATAAAGTATTTTTTATAAGCTGGGTTTGCCGGGTCCTGGTTTTTTATGTCGGTTCTGTCAAGTAATCCCAATCCCAAGAGTTCACTCTCCATAAGTTTACCCACCTCCTTATGGTATTCGGGAATTACATTTCCCGGCACCAACATTTTCATGGCTTCCTGCTGCACCCGTAGAACTGCGTTATAAACATCCCTCTGGCGATCTGTAAATCTTCCACTTACCGGTAGACATCTGGTCATATCAGCACTGTAGTTAGCATATTCGGCCCCAACATCTAAAAGCATGATATCTCCATCCTTGCATTCCTGGTTGTTTTGTACATAGTGCAGAACACAGGTATTCCAACCCGATGCAATTATGGGCTCGTAACCAAATCCCCTGGAACGGTTGCGGATAAACTCATGCAGGAATTCCGCCTCGATCTCATATTCCATGACTCCCGGTTTCACGAAGCGCAGCACCCTTTTAAAAGCTTTTTCTGTAATATCTATGGCTTTTTGAATGGTTTGTATCTCCTTTTCCGATTTGATTGCCCGCAATTGATGCAATAGTGGGGCTGCTCGTTCATACTTATGGGAAGGGTATTTAGTTTGGCACCATTTTATAAATCGGGCTTCCCTGGTTTCAACTTTCTCCACCGCCCTGATATGCTCGTTGGTGTTGATATAAATATTTTCCGCTTCCACAGCCAAGGTGTTAAAAGCGCTATCGAATTCGGAAAGCCATAAAACCGTAGAAATACCGGATATCTCGGAAGCTTCCTCTTTGGTAAGTTTGTGTCCTTCCCAAATGGCAATATTTTCATTGGTTTCCTTGAGAAACAAAATCTCTCTTTGGTTTTGATGATAAAAATCAGGCAACATTACAAGAATGGATTCCTCTTGGTCAATACCCGAAAGATAAAAGAGGTCATTATTTTGCCTGAAGGGCATGGCCCCGTCAGCATTCGTAGGCATGATATCATTTGAATTAAAAACTGCCAGCGAATTGGGTTTGAGTAGTCTGATAAAATTCTCCCTGTTCTTAATAAAAAGTTCTTTTCCAATAGGCAAATATTTCATGTTATTGGGTAAATTTATTTCGGGTCTTGATAATTTGTAATGGCCAAATCAATTATTAATATACTATTTATTTTACTATTTCAGGTTGCTCACGGGCAAAATAAACATTGGATCTATTTTACCAACAAAGGGGAAATTGATACATCAATCCAGGTAATTTCTGAGCGTACCATTCAAAATCGGATACGCCAAAATCTACCCCTAATCCAGCTTACAGATTACCCTCTTAATCAAGAATACCTTGACTCCCTGAAATATTACCATGTTAAAGTGGTAAGTCAGTCCAGATGGTTAAATGCAGTTTCAGCCACAATTGATTCTGAAATGTTAGAACCCTTGTCCACCTTGGATTTTGTACAAGAAGTACAGCCTCTGACATCAACTATTTATTTGACCACTAGCTCATCGGTGAAGGTTTCACAACTGGGCTTTGCTTTAGAGCAGATCAATGGTCAGGTGCTTATCGAACAAGGTTTAAACGGCGCGGGGGTTTCCGTTGGAATCATTGATGGAGGCTTTTTAAAAGCAGATCAACATAAAAGCTTAGAGAGGTTTTTTGAACAAAATTTGGTAAAGGGATATCGCGATTATATCACTCCTCAAAGTGAACCCTATAGTGGAGTGGAAGCTTTGGATGACGCCCACGGGACTCAGGTCTGGCAGATGTTAGGAGGATTTAATAGCTCTAAGGATATCCAATTTGGGTTAGCCACCCATGCATATTATTATCTGGCCCGTACCGACCATGGAAAGGATGAACGAAGGAGGGAAGAGGACTTTTGGATTGCTGCCATGGAGTGGATGGATAGCTGCGGCGTGCAGGTGATCAATTCTTCCCTGGGTTATACCAAGGGATTTGATAATCCTAAAGAAAACTATCTTCCTCAGCAAATGGATGGAAAATCCACCGCTATTACCCGGGCTGCACAGATAGCAGCTTCCCAAAAAGGTATCTTTATGGTGATATCTGCTGGCAATGATGGTAATGACAAAGATTGGTTGGTGCTGTCGGCACCGGCAGATGCCAAAGATGTTTTGTCAGTGGGGGCTACCCGTTTCAAATATTGGGATAAGGCTTCTTACAGCTCAATCGGCCCTGAGTTTTTACCTTATCTTAAACCCAATATATCCTGTTTTTCATCCAAGGGGACTTCTTTTTCAGCGCCTATTATGACCGGCTTGGTGGCTTGTCTTTTACAACAGGATTCCTCGTTCTCCAATCAACAAATAATAGAGTTAATTGAAAAGGCAGGACATTTATATCCTTACGGCAATAATTACCTGGGCTATGGAGTGCCGGATGCGCGGAAAATCTTACAATTGATGAGTGGGGAAAACCTTTTTCCGGATGAGCCCAAGACCCTGTATCCCAAAGGTAAAAAAGTGACTTTAAAATTTCCAGACTATCCCTATGACTATGCCATATTATTTCATAAAAAGGATAAAATAAATGTGGTGGCCCAAGAAATAATTACCAGTGATCAGAATAAAATGAAAATAATTCGACCACAAAATGTCAATTACACCTCGGTCGCATCTAAAGATGAGGTACTGGAAATTATATGGAAACAATAACCGGATTGTTTCAAGTATTTTTAATCTGCGTTTAGAAGATTTTCTTGATTCAGTTTTTCAAGGACCTGGTTTTTGTAGTTTCTTCCTATGGGTATTTCCTTACCAGCAACATCAACATGGGTAGCGCAAAATGCCTCAATTTTATCCACTGCTATTATAAATGATCTATGGATCCTGAGAAATTTATGCCCTGGCAATTTCTCATCAAGAAAACTGATTTTCTGATAGGATATAATCTCTCTCTTAAGGGTTTTTACAAATACATAATCCTTCATACTCTCGATGTAAAATATATCATCCAGCCATACTTTAAGCATCTTTTTATCCGCTTTGAAGTAAATAATATTTTGTTCTATGGCTTCATCCTTGATCTGATTAATATTCGAATCCTGAGTCTGTGAATTCAGGTAGACTTTATTAATGGCTTTTAGGAAGCGCTCAAAGGAAAAGGGCTTGAGCAGATAATCAGTAATGTTGAGGTCATAACCATCCAGCGCATAGTCCCGGTAAGCCGTAGTAAAAATAACCTGAGGGGGATTGGTAATGTTTTTTAGGAAATCTATTCCGGTGAGTTTAGGCATTTGGATGTCCAGGAATAGCACATCAATCTTTTCTTTTTGTATAAGATTGAAAGCATCGATAGCATTGGTACATTTAGTCACTAGTTCCAGGTCATCAATTTTTTGGATATACGTCTCTAACACATCCAGTGCGTAGGGCTCATCATCAACTGCCAAACATTTAAGTCTCATAGTTACTTTT
>JAPUIM010000420.1 GCA_027297025.1 Bacteroidota bacterium
ATGGTCAACTTGCAACAAGTGTAGTTGAACTGCCAGGACAAGGTTATGTTGCAGTTGGAGACGATGTAACTCCAGTCCCCAACCATTTACTACACGAGTAAGATCATTTTGTTGGAAGATAGCATACGGTGGTGGAGGAGATGAGTATTATTCGAAATGATGGCGAAAATAACTTTGCCAACTTTCCGGTAGTGCTTCTGCTTTTGATACCTTTTTCCACAAATCGAGATTTCCTCTATCAAAGGCATATAATGTGATTATATCTGCAACCGAAACGCCTTCTTTATCCTCTGAAAGGGACTCAATGGTATCACCCGGGTTAACTTCCCCTTCTTTTGATACCCGAAAATAAAATCCGCTGCGGCGACTGGCCATAAAGCGTTTGACCATATCCGGTCGGCTAAAGCGGACATTCAGTTTGTAGCAGGGCATCCGAGGTTCGGTTACTATAAATTCAGCTGTACCGACTTTAAAAGAGTCTCCGATATTCACCGATTCTTCAGATAAACCTTCAGTCGAAAAATTTTCTCCGAACATGCCCCAGGGTAATTCCATTTCAGGCAGTTCGTTTCGCCAGAATTCGTAATGCTCTGTCGGGTAGACATACACAGCCTTGCTCTCTCCCCCGTGTACAGTTAGATCTGCCTGTCGATCGCCATCGATATTGAGACGCCTTACTGCAACCGGGCCTTTCACAGGTGATTTGAAGAAACCTGTGGTAACCGTACTGCCATTCCATTCCACCTCACGTGGAATTCCGATGTTCACAGAAATGAGCTTCATTGACACCAGGTTTTCATTATTCTAATATACTTGTTTCGATCTTAATTTCATGGGTCAATGTTTTATTCACAGGGCACTTATCGGAAATTTCTAATAATCTTTTTATTTGTTCTTCAGTTAATTCACCGCTAAATTTTAATTTTTTTTCAATGATGTGCACATACCCATCTGTTGATTCACAATCTTCACAGTCTTCAGCGTATATGCGTGATTGAGCTAGGTGTACTTCTACCTGCTCTAAATCCCACCCTTTACGGTCAGCATACATCCTGAGGGTCATCGTTACACAAGTGCCCAATGCTATTAATAGAAAGTCATAAGGACCGGGACCAAGGTCTTGCCCTAAAGGCACTGGTTCATCAGCTGTTAATTCATGATTCCCTGCAACCACGATAGTTTTGTACTGCGTTCGGTTTATTTTTGCAATTACTTGAGTCATTTATTTATGGTTTTGATCATTATTAAAATATAAACTTTACCTTTTAAGCTTCTATAATTGATGCTGTTCCCATTCCGCCTCCGGTACATATCGAAATCAGACATTTGCCGCCTCCATTTTCCTTTAATATTTTGGAAGCACCAGCTAAAATTCTTGTTCCGGTAGCTGAAAAAGGATGCCCAATTGCCACGCTTCCTCCCCGAGTATTCAATTTTTCTCGATCAATACTTCCCAAAGCCCTATCTCTTCCCAATACTTCTTTCGAGAACTTATCACTTTCCCAGGCTTTTAGAGTTGAAAGCAACTGTCCTGAGAAAGCTTCATGAATTTCATAAAAGTCAAAATCTTGCAGTGACAGATCGTTTCTTTTTAAAAGCTCCGAAACTGCTACGGTTGGTGCCAACAACAAATCTTCACCTCCAACATAATCAAAAGCCGCACTTTGGCCATCAATGTAGTATGATTCGATTTCCAGATTATTTCTTTCCGCATATTCTTTGGAAGATAAAAATATGCTTGTCGCTCCATCAGTAAAAGCGGAACTGTTACCGGCAGTTAAGCTTCCTGAGGTGCTTTTATCAAAGGCTGGTTTAAGTTTGGATAAGTTTTCGCGTGTTGTATTTGGCCTTACAATACTATCCTTCGTCAATCCCTGAAAAGGAAAAACCAGATTATCGTAAAACCCGTCCTTATAAGCTTCTTCGGCTCGTATATGGCTTTGATAGGCCAGCTCGTCTTGTTCTTTTCTCGTGATTCCCCACTTTTTTACTGTAAGTTCTGTATGCTCTCCCATATTCAGTTTTGTTCTCTGCTCACGTACATCAGGGACCTGTAAATTGAAAAATTGAAATGGATTGATTTTTAGCAAGTTCTTAGTCCTTTCAACAGTTGTTTTTGATTGCTGAAGTTTTGCCAATTTATGAGCTAAGGTTCTCTTCAGGGATAATGGCATATCACTATTAGTGTCACTGCCGCCAGCAATTCCATTTTCAATTTGGCCGATTGCTATTTTCATCGCGACGGTATTAGCACTGTCCAAACTTGTACCGCAGGCACGGGCATGGAATAAGGCAGGCGTATGGGGATCTAAAGCAGTACTTTGTACAATTTCTCGGGCCCAATTCCACGCATTAGGGTAATGAAACAGTGTTCCTAAGATCACTTCATCAATTTTTTTACCCTCCAATCCGTATTTCCTAACCAATGCGTTTAGAGCTGCGGCAAGCAGATCAGAGTTAGAAACCTTTGAATAATGTCCAAATGATTTGGTGAATGGAATGCGAGCACCTCCGATTATGGCTACTTTTTGATTTAAATTCCTCATGTTTTTATCCTTTATGGCTAAATTATTCTTGCTCAAACGATTTCAGATCCATGCTCCAATTTCCTCCGCCTTTCCAGATAATGATCGCGGTCATAATAATTACAGAATTCGAGAACAATCAATGAGACTATTTTGGCCTTTTCATTTATTTCAGGTTAAAGTATGATGAAGGGTCTTTGCACACCTAATTCTGATTTAACAATATTGAAATCATGTGCAATATATTATTCAGCCCATGGCAGTAACACATGCCTTCCTGTAACTTTGCCGGTGGAGATCAGGCGGTGCACTTCAGCAGCCTTGCTTAATGGAAATGTCTGATC
>JAPUIM010000421.1 GCA_027297025.1 Bacteroidota bacterium
TTCCTGGGGACAGCATTGGTCACCAACGTCTCCAACAACTCTCGTGAAGCATCCGCTACTTTGATGACTGCCCGGTCCAAGGCCTCTTGATTGATCTTTGAAGGTTTTTGAAAACCGCTGATTTTGCGTACATACTGAATAGAGGAAGCATAAAGTTCTTGTTCAGTAGCCGTGGGTTCGAAATTAAAAAGGGTTTTGATATTTCTACACATATATTTTAAACATTTGAGATGTGAATTCTAAGCAAATAATAATGAAAATAATTGAATAATCCTCCACCTGTCCTAGATTCCTGATCTCATAAATCCCATTGTAATAAAAGCGAATTGGGGGGGTGGAGTTTAACCCGAGTACCCAATTTTCTTCCCTGATTATCCAATTGATCCCTGAGCCATTTTAGATCGATGTTGGAAACCTTATGCAACTGAAAGTTTCTTATTTCAAAAGGGAACAATTCCAATTCCACCAACCTTCCGTCAACCGGATTTATTTTCACCAAATACATTACTGCCAAGTCATCGCGATATTGCTCATGGCCGGATATACCTTCATAATCATTG
Source organism: Bacteroidota bacterium (assembly GCA_027297025.1). Taxonomy (GTDB): domain Bacteria; phylum Bacteroidota; class Bacteroidia; order Cytophagales; family Cyclobacteriaceae; genus JAPUIM01. The sequence continues at coordinate 561 of JAPUIM010000421.1, forward strand.
ATGAAGTCTCCTGCCCCATAAATGATCAGCTTTTGTTTATACACTTCAATACCTTTGGAGTGATGAGAAGAATGTCCGTGGATAATATCAACTCCAGCCTTATCGATGAGCTCATGGGCAAAACTGGATTGCTCTAAAGGAATGTCGTACCCCCAATTACCCCCCCAATGAATAGAGGTGATGATCACATCGCTGGGTTGGCGATATTGTTCTATCTGTTTTTTGACTTTTTCTATGGAGCTTTCATTGAGCTTCTGTAACATATTTACCCCCGCTCTTTCATCTGTGGCCGCCCACTCAAGGGGTATACCGCTGGTGGGGGTTCCATAAGAAAAAACCAGTACCCTACCTTTATTTTTCACTTCCATGATTGCCGGTTTTTGAGCATTAAATAAGTTTGACCCTGCACCGCTGGTTTTAAGGTGGGCATTATTTAAAGTAGAAAGGGTTTCTTCTAATCCCTGGTAACCCCAATCCAAGAGGTGATTATTGGCCAGCACACATATATCAATCTTAAGTGCACTCAAACAAGCGATGTTCTGGGGATGCATTCGATAATTGATACCCTTTCCTTTCCAATAATCGTCACTAGTGGTGATACTGGTCTCCAGATTGATTATTCGAAGGTCCGGGGCGTAGTTGTCCAGCACTTTCGATGCATCTCCCCATATATAATCATAGCTCACCGGAGCTGGGACGGGGCCATTAGCGCGTTCAGCAATAGCAACATAACCAATGGCGTCTTTCATGTAAGACTCATAGATTTGTGGATTACTGGGATGGGGCAATATCTGGTCGATTCCCCGTCCCGTCATCACATCTCCACATAAAAATATTCGAACAGTCTTATCGGTTGAATAATTTCTTGCCATTTTTAGTTTTCTATCAAAAACATCTATTGACTCTTGAGATGGATCAAAAAAGAATAAACACAAAAACCCGAAAGCTGTAAAATACCAGTTCATAGAATTTAAACATATATCGATTTCTCAGTTTGAGGTGTTACACAATTAAGAGTCCAGCCTTCCCCTAACCGCTAAGTATTGATACACTATTCAAATTTACTTTTTCTCAATTTAATTCTTTAGGATGCTAAAGGAATCAGGTTTTCAATATATTCAATGGCTTTATGATTCGGTTTAGGTTGAAGCCTACTATTTTTTGATTAATTTCACTAGAAAGATTTACCATAATGGATTCAATTAACTGGTCACTGTTTCGAAGAAAAATATACATCCAAGCTCCCGTTGAAAGGGTATATCAATGTTGGGCCACGGGAAAAGAGCTTGAGACTTGGTTTTTGAGATCCTCCACCTATTTCAAACCCAATGGTAAACCCCGGGGTAAAGAAGAACCAGGACAGGAAAACGATACTTATATTTGGGAATGGCACAATTGGGAAAGTCAGGGAAAAGGCCAAGTGACCCTGGCCAACGGAATCAACCGTTTTCAATTCACTTTTGATGATAGCAAAGTCACCATTGAACTGGAACGAGGAAGAGATATGACCCTGCTTACCCTGACCCAGGAGGAAATCGCGGAAGATGAGCAAAGTAAAATGATGATCTACTTCGGTTGCAGTAATGGATGGACCTTTTGGCTGACTAATTTGAAAGCTTATTTAGAGCATGGCGTGTTATTGCACGATACCCGACCTGATCTAATAGGTCAGCATGACGGATTGGAGTTTGTGAATATGTGATTTATAGTATTAATTGTACATATGAAAATAATAGACATTCTTACCCAACCCTGGCCCTGGTACGTAAGTGGACCTTTGATTGGGCTAATTGTTCCTTCATTGCTTTTAATAGGCAATAAACAATTCGGTGTATCTTCTACAATGAAGGACATTTGTGCAATTTGTATTCCTAATCGAGTTGCATTTTTTAAATATGATCTCAAAGAACAATGGTGGAATTTGATCTTTGTCTTAGGGGTGGTTATTGGAGCATTTGTAGTTGGGCAAACTATTCAAAATCCCAATCTCATACAAATATCGATTAACACAGTTGATGATTTAAAATTGCTTGGTATCACTAGCTATCAAGGTATGATTCCAGGTGAAATATTTAATTGGGCAAATATTAGTTCAGGGCGGGGTTTTCTTTTCATGATCGTAGGAGGATTTCTGGTGGGATTCGGAGTAAGGTATGCCGGAGGATGTACTTCAGGTCATGCCATTATGGGGTTATCCCAGGGAAGCCTGGGATCTCTAATATCAGTTATCGGATTTTTTGCAGGGGGTTTGATCATGACTCACCTGTTATTTCCACTAATTTTTAACCTCTGATCCTATGAAATATTTCTACTTCCTTTTAACAGGTATTTACTTTGGTATACTCCTTATAAAATCTGAGGTGGTATCGTGGTTTCGCATACAGGAGATGTTTCGCTTCCAATCATTTCACATGTATGGAATATTAGGCTCTGCAGTATTGACAGGTGCCCTTTCAATTTGGCTTATCAGAAAATTAAATATCAAGACCATTCAAAAAGAAGGAGTAATAATAAAAGAAAAACCGCTTAACCGTGTATCAAATTTTGCTGGTGGATTAATATTCGGTTTAGGCTGGGCATTGACAGGTGCTTGTCCCGGTCCCTTGTATGCACTTATTGGTAATGGACATCTCGTAATATTAATAGTACTATTAAGCGCTATCACCGGTACTTTCGTTTACGGATTGTTGAGTGAAAAATTACCTCATTGACATTATTACATGAAAGATTTACATTTACTAACCTTCACTTGCCAAAAAATCTCGATCATCAAGACATCAACTAACAATGAATTTTAAATTATGAAAATCTTTACCTTCGTCATTTTCACTATCTTAATTCATAGTCTTTTTTACTATCCTGGTCTGGCACAAAACAAAAAGCCTTCAAAGACCAAAGCTGCTGTGATCAGCTCAGTCGAGTCACATCAACAAGAGCTCATCTCCCTTAGTGATAAAGTTTGGGAGTTAGCGGAAACCGCATTAAAAGAGTACCAATCATCTAAAATATTGGCCGATTACGCAGAGGTCCAGGGTTTCTCGGTAGAAAGAGGTGTTGCGGGAATGCCAACGGCCTTTATTGCCTCCTATGGTTCCGGTAAACCAATAATTGCAGTTTTAGGTGAGTACGATGCATTGCCGGGAATATCACAAAAAGCCAGTGCTATCAAGGAACCATTAAAAGCTGGAGCGGCTGGCCATGGTTGTGGTCATAATTTATTTGGCGCAGGAAGTATGGGAGCAGCAGTGGCCATTAAGGAATTAATCCAACAGGACAAATTGCAGGGGACGATCAGGTTTTATGGAACCCCCGCCGAAGAGGCAGTAGGAGGAAAAATTTACATGGTGAGAGAAGGCCTGTTTGACGATGTCGATGTCAGTTTGGATTGGCATCCTGATAACAAGACCAAGGCAAATGTACAAAGTTCTCAGGCTCTCTTGGATTTTTCCGTGGAATTCATGGGAAAAGCCGCACATGCTGCCTATGATCCCTGGAATGGCCGTAGTGCATTGGATGGAATGGAACTTTTCACTACTGGGGTCAACGCTTACAGAGAGCATATCCGGCCCACGGTGAGGATCCATTATGTTATACAAAATGGGGGTGATGTTCCCAATGTAGTGCCGGAATATGCCAAAGTGTGGATGTGGGTTCGGGACTCTAAGAGAAATGGGGTGGAAGAGGTATTTCAAAGAGTGAAACAAATAGCTGAAGGTGCAGCGATTATGGCCGATGTTAAACATAAAGTGACCATCAATTCAGGAGATCATGAAATATTGGTAAATCGAACCGGTGGAATGGCATTACAACAAAACCTTGAAATGCTTGAGCCTATGAAATATACTGCTGAAGAGATTGAATTCGCCAAGAAGATCCAGGTAGCTACTGGAAAACCACAGACCGGTATTGATAGTGAAATAAAACCCCTGGAGGATACCAAAGAACACCCTGAAGGTGGCTCTACCGATGTAGGAGACGTCAGTTGGGTAGTTCCGCAAATAAGTTTGGTGGTTACTACCGCTCCAGCTCAAACACCCTGGCACTCTTGGGCAGTGGTGGCCTGTGGAGGCATGTCAATTGGCCACAAAGGAATGCTGTTTGCGGCCAAATCATTGGGTATGACCATTGTGGATTTATTTGAAGATGAAAATTTGAGATCTGAAATGAGGAAAGAATTTAAACAGAGTAAGGGAGATTATGAATATCAATCTATGTTACCTGATGGACCCCCGCCCATTCCACCCCTCAAATAGTTAAACCTTGATTAAACATAATATGGCAGCTTTTTTAACCAAAGTGATGGTTTTTTTGATGGCGGGTTGTGCTACCCTGGATCCGGTGGTTATTGATAGTGAATATGAAGACCGTTGGGAGCAATGGAAAACCCAACTCAACCAAAATAGAATAAAATATGTGCAGCTTTTTGGACTGGTTAGGATCAAACCTGGGATCAATCAAATCGGAGCAGGTAATACCAATCAGATCCAACTTGCTTATCCGGGAATGCCTGACTACTTGGGAACCCTGACCTTTGATGGCGAGACCATGGCATTTGTCAGCAACCCGGATTTAGAGATTACAATGGAAGATCAGGCGGTCCAATCCTTGGATCTCTCTTTCGATCCAATAGGCTATTCACAAACCCTACATTACAAAAGCTTTGATTGGTTTATAAACAAAAGAAAGGATGGTTACTA
>JAPUIM010000422.1 GCA_027297025.1 Bacteroidota bacterium
AGTTGTCCTAAATGTAAGATGAAAGGAAGTCAAGGAAAGCTTTTAATATTATTAGGTTTCCTATTTCTGGTTAAAACTACCAGCCCGCAATCCTTTTCCGTTTTACCTGATGACCCAATGGCCACGGAGGAGGACAAACAATTTATCCTGAGGACTTACCAGCTGGCCAGAACAGCTAGCGAAAACGGCAACCGTCCTTTTGCCGCGATCCTTGTGCATAAGGGTGAGGTCCTGGCTGAATTTCAAAGTTCCAGCACCTCCACTGGTGATATCACCAAACATGATGTCACCGGTTTGATCAGTCAATTTTCGCCGGAATTGGATCGATCCATATGGCAAGAGTCGGTTATCTATACCAGCACCGAACCATGTGTGATGTGCTGTGGTGCCATCTATTGGTCCGGGGTAAGCAGAGTGGTTTATGGGGTCACTGCACGAAAACTGGAGTCCTTTTTACCAAACTACCACGGGATTTCCAGCCGGGAGATCTTTGAAAAAATTAATAACGAAATAGTGGTGGTAGGGCCAGTTTTAGAAGCCAAAGGACTGGAGATACACCAACAATACTGGCCAAATCGTAAATAGTAATCCTCTCAAAACCAATGCTTTATATTTATTCCAAGATTTTTATTTTTTGGTTTTAGATTCTGCTCTTCTTTTATCTACTACGCGACTTAGTTTCCCTCCTGTACTTCTAGGCACCTGTTCAAAATCTTGCAATGTGACTTTCATGGTGAGACCAATGTTGTTTTTTATTTTTTCAGTAAGCCCTTTGGATAGTTCATCCAAAAATTCCTGGTGTAGTTGAACTCCTATTTTAACCTGGTTGAAATTCAGTTCCTGATATACCCGGTGATCTAGTTCCACCCTCAATTCCAAAGCATCCATTTTGTCTTTTTTAGTGATCCATAACTGATAGTTGGCTGATAAATGAGGTATTCCATTTAAAACTTCTTCTACCTGACTAGGAAAAAGGTTTACTCCCCTGATGACCAACATATCATCGGATCGGCCTTTTATAGGACCCATTTTAATGTGAGTGCGTTTGGAATCGGTATCATAATACAAATGAGTAATGTCATTGGTCCAGTAACGGAGCAAGGGCATTCCTTCTTTAGTAAGGGTTGTAAAAACCAATACTCCATCTTTGCCCTCAGGTAAGGGTTGTCGGGTTTCAGGATCTATGATTTCGGGAAAAAAGTGATCCTCCCAAACATGGCTGCCACCACCCTGTTCTTCAAAATCTTCCTGTGATACTCCGGGTCCAATGATCTCGCTCAATCCATAGATATTAGTAGCTATAACACCCAATCCCTCCTGAACTTCCTGTCTTATGGTCTCGGTCCAGGGCTCCGCTCCCAGTACCGCATATTTCAGATGTAGGGAATTTTTAGGAATGCCCCTTTTTTGGACTTCCTGGGCCAGGGTTTGGGCATAGGAGGGAGTGCAACAAATCACCTCAGGCTTAAAATCTTGTAATAGCATTAGTTGGCGATCGGTCATTCCTCCTGAAACAGGCACTACTGCCAACCCCAGCAGTTCTCCGCCATAATGCAATCCCAAACCGCCGGTGAACAAGCCGTACCCATAGGCATTGTGAAGTTTCATTCCAGGTTGAGCTCCGGCTGCCGCCAATGATCTGGCAGTTACCTGGGCAAAAATGGATAAATCATTTTTAGTATAACCTACTACTGTGGGTTTGCCAGTGGTACCGCTTGAACAGTGGATCCTTTTTATTTCCTGGGGCGAAACGGCAAATAGATCAAAAGGATAATTATCACGAAGATCGGTTTTAAAAGTGAACGGCAGCTTGGAAAGATCTTCAATTCTTCTGATCTCACTGGGTTTAATCCCCATTTGGTCAAATTTGGTTTTATAAAAGGGTACGCGTTGATAGACGTAATCCACCAAATTCTCAAGCTGCTGGCTTTGCAGTTTTCTCAGCTTTGAAAGGGGCAGGGTTTCAATTTCTTTTTGGTAAAACATGATTAAAAATTAATACGAAATACTACCCAAGTTGGGATTTTCAAATATCTGAGTACTGTAGATTTGATTATTTTTTTCTAATTTCTTATTATTTCAATACTTTAGATGGGTAATATTTTGATTATCTGTATGTTATCTATAAAAACTTTATTTTAAATAATTCTAAAGTTTAACCACAACAATGACCACTATATCCAAGCAAACCGTCCTTGACCTGGCTCCTATATTAATGTTTCATCCACAAGAGGTATATATGCCCATGGATCCTCTAAAGTTCATTAAGAAATCCAGGTTCAGACGTCATCTTGTTTCAATCCGTGACCAAGGCTACCATAAGGTGCAGAAAAAGTGGAAAACCAGCAACAGTCAGCATAGCAACTATTATGACATTCCTGTGGAATTTATTAATGGCAAAAATTTTCGTTTGGATGGAAATGGTAAAAACAGACGCCCTAAAGACCCGGATAGCAGCGACAAATGGCAGGTATTTCTGCAGCCCAAAGACAAACCCAAAGGGGCAGCTCAGCCTACTGGAGTTGTTCCGGCATTTTATTACGTGAGAAAATCCGGTTTGGAACCCAATAGCAGGGAGGTGGACTTAATTCAATATTGGTGGTTCATTGGCTACAATGATGGTTTTCTCAGCCAAAATCACCAGGGAGATTGGGAACATGCATCAGCTGTACTTTTAAATGGAACCTTCATAGGTGCCTTCATGAGCGCTCATGGCAAAAGTAAATTCTGTCCCCAGAAAGATCTGGATTTTGTTCAAAGTCATTTCATTGCCTACTGTGCCAAAGGATCTCATGCTTCTTATCCTAAAACAGGAACTTTTCACTTTGGTACTGATGTAACCGCAAAAAATGGGGTGGAATGGCAGACGAACAAAAATCTGAAGCCATTAGAGTCTCAACCATGGAAAGAGTATGCCGGAGCGTGGGGTGAAGTAGGACAGATCAAGGATACTACCGGTCCCCTCGGTCCCTGGTATAAACGATGGAGTGATAACTAGTTCTTATAAATTGATGGGTATGAGTAATTAAGCTCCCCGGGGATAGGAGCCAACTTCATTGAGGTGTTGGAATCTTTGAATAAGAATGGGTATCCAATCCAGAATTTACTTCTTAAACAACTTTTTGGTCGGCCAAAG
>JAPUIM010000423.1 GCA_027297025.1 Bacteroidota bacterium
TTTTATCTTTTAGCAATACATTTTGACCCTGGAGGTTAAATAATTTTAGTTCAATCTTCTGGAAGGAATTTTTTACTGAAATGTTTAACATTTCATTGTGGATGGGGTTGGGATAAACTTCTACAGGATTTTCGCCTTCGACATCGGGAGAATTAGTAGTTGGGGATCCAAGGAAATAATTTTCAGCGAAGTTAAAAGCATCAATTCCAATTTTTTCTCCAATTATCCTTCCGGGAATGTCATCAGCGGGAGGGTGAATACCTCCCCATATCCTTGAGAGACTGGTCTGGTCTGAGGCGTCGCGGTAGGTGGCCCACTGTAAAATAACATCTACACTGGGGCCATCTTCAAACACCAGGAATTTATCCTTTTGAGCAACAAATTCACCTAAACCTCCCGGGAAATATTCATCTCCGGTTAATAGGGCAAGTAGTTCAGCGGCAGCTCTCGAAAAAGTAGAGTGCCCGGAAATATATCCTGCAAAAGGAGGGGTTACAAATGATGGCCTTTGATATGGCCACCAGTTCTCTGCTAATATCCAACCTACGCCGGCTTTAAAATTAACAGGGTTTTCAATGTAATCGTGCCCACGCCAGGCGTATAACTTTATTTTATCTACATTTTCATTTTCCGACCCTGACAAAGGGTCTCCATTTTGAACAATTTCGATATAACCGGGAACCAGTGTAATTCCATCTGGGTCAAATCCTGGTAAATTCGTGTCAGAACTTTGACCACGGTCCGCCATCGATCTTATAGCCGAAATCGGTCGAATGTAATCATACCAACCTTTAATTCCCCAGGCACAAACAGCAGCATCATGCATTGCACCACTTAAAGTGAAGTAAGTTTTCACGTCCCACTCCAAATTATCAAGTACAGGGCCGGCGCCCTTATACTTTTTTTCAAACAGGGGATGATCATTTACGTAATTTAATATTGTAAACCAGTGTCCAGGAGGAGTTTCTGAATCAGGTCCATCAGCCCAAAACTCTGCCAGGACCCTGGTATAATCCCCCATTGGTACAATTTGTGGAGAGTAGGGCTGCCCGGTTTTGATGTTGACTGTGTAACCCCTACTTTGATCACCTCCTTCAAAAAGTTTATAAAACCGGTCATATTCTTCAAATGATGTGGGTAAGTCCGGGTTATTACCAATTGAAGCCGGCGAAATATCAATCATAACTCCATCATCAGGATCGAGATGGGCTGACCAAATAGAGACCAGGGAGAAACCCCATTTATACTCATCCTCCAAATCACCATTTCCGCTTAAATCTAAATAAGGAGGTTTACCTGGATCATGGTAAACCCAATACTCGAATCCATCTCTTTCATAAATATTAATGTTATCCTCTGTCAATGAAAAAGGTGAAACTATTCCCCACTCTGCACTGAGGAATTCAGGGGTATTTCTAGGGATTTGATTTCCCGCCTGATCAATAAAAACCTCAAGCGTGAGAGGTTGCCAACGGTTTGGATTATCTAAATCGGGATTCCCGGGAAGCAAAGGTATCAAAGGAGTATTTACTGGGCTGTAGGCCGTGTTTACATATTGATTGGCCTCATTTGAACCATCCTGTAGCCCATAGTCTAAATAGCACTGGGCAATATAATTGCCTAAAGCGGCAGCATCACCTGACGAATAATCATCAGAAGTATAAGAAGGATTATAGCCCATCTCCATCATTAGTCTCTCAAACATTGCAAGAGATTCAGTAGCTGCCGGTGAGTATTGAAAACGATGATTTAATAAACGGAATGCTGCATAGCTTATGGCTTTTTCGCGGTCTGCTTTTACATCATTTGATGGTTGTACATCTTCGAAACCACAACTAAAGCCATGTACATAATTACCTAAAAGATAAGGAAGGGCTACGCTGTCAAAAGCAGCCCAGGCATCATACATTGCGGCGGATATATGGAAAAGATTTCTGGCATGTATTGTAGGCCTGGCAAAATCATTTCTGATAGCATCCAATAGCGCTTCATTCCAGTTGCGGGCCACGGATTGATCTTTCAATAGAATATCATTTCCTTCCTCTATGGAAAGTGTAAAGTTAAAATTTGCATTATCTTCAAGTATAATGACATTATCTGTATCATTGACAAATGAAACACCTGGAATATCTATCTCAATTTTGTAACTAGATGCTGGTAATGAACTGAATTCGAAATTTAAAGATGCATCTGGAAAAGTGAAATCCCTAAGAATTTTTTGACCCCCTGTAACTTCATAAAGGTAAATATCAACCTGGTCCCTCTCTAATTCTTTTCCGATCAAATTTCCGGATATACTACTGCTTCCTGAAATTCTGTCTACTTTTTGGACCTGCATATCAAGTTCGCTTTGGTTTCCATCTATTCTTACCGGTAAGACATCTTGCCAGTGATGGGAGCCAGATTCAAAATAAACCGGAGGATATTCTGAATTTTCTGGTTTTATTTTCATAACATACTCTCCCATATTAAATGGCAGATCGTTGATAATGCCATTTACTGCTCTTAATTCATTTGATAATTTTAATTTACCATTATGATTCTCGTAGAAATAAATCTTAGCAGGAATAGGGACAGAATTAACATTGTGAATAATGATGTTAAGTTTTGTAATCGCAACAAGATGATTCTGTTTTGATGTTAAAATAAGGTTGGGAAGCAGGTCGTTTGAGACTTCACAGTAATAGTGACCAAGGTCATTAAAAGAAATTGAATCAAAAGTCAATTGTGGAGATGTTTTGTCTTCTAACTTTACTCCGTTTCTATACCATTGATAATAATTGAACTCACCTAAAGTTATGATGCTAAATGAATGACTATCTCCCGTATCAACAACTTTTATAATGGACACACCGATACTATCCTGCCTGTAGTACACTAATCCATTCAAACCGGCATTTGGTTCAAGGTCTTCAAAGTCTAGTTTGTTAT
>JAPUIM010000424.1 GCA_027297025.1 Bacteroidota bacterium
TTTCATAACACTTTGAAGACCAATGATCATTTTTTGAATTTCATGAACTTGTTCCAGCAATGGGCTTAAATTCCTCGAGTCCAAAAATCCAAGGTCGTGGGCTAAGATTAATTGGGTTTCAAGTTCAAAAGAAGATCCTAGACTCACACTCAAAAAGTAATTGAAATCCTTATTTGTACCTCTTCCACAGCCATCAGCAATGTTTGAAGGTATTGAAACAGTGCATCTTCTTATTTGCGTAATAAGTCCAAATTTTTCTGATTCTGGAAAGCCATTGGAATTCTCATAAATCTGGTTTACCAGGTTCTTTGCTTTCTCCTAAACTTTCAACTCCCTGATACTTTTATTTAATGTCTTAGCATTTCTCAATTCAACAACTCATAGATCCCTGCCACACCTTGGCCCCCTCCCACACAGGCGGTCACCATTCCGTATTTTTGTTTTCGCCTTCTCATCTCGTTGAAAAGCTGAATGGACAATTTGGCCCCGGAACAACCCAGTGGATGACCCAATGCTATCGCGCCTCCATTTACATTCACTTTTTCTTCATCCATGCCCAACTCGCGAATCACTGCCAAGGCCTGAGTAGCAAAGGCCTCGTTGAGCTCAATCTGTTCTATATCGTCTAGTTTCATGCCCGCTCTAGCCAGTGCTTTGGGTACCGCAGCTATGGGACCAATACCCATGATTCGGGGATTTACTCCTGCCGCAACATAAGAAACAAGGCGGGCGATGGGTTTTAAATTATATTTATTAACCATCTTCTCAGACATCACCACAACAAAAGCTGCGCCATCGGAAGTCTGGGAAGAGTTACCGGCTGTGACCTTGCCATTGTTCTGAAATACCGGCTTCAGTTTGGCCAAGGCCTCCAGGGAAGTATCGGCCCGGGGACCTTCATCGGTGTCCACCACAAACTCCCTATCACTTTTCTTACCGGCCTTGTCCACATAAGTTTCTTTCACATTGATGGGAACGATTTCATCCTTGAATTTCCCCTCCTTGATGGCGGCTACGGCTCTTTGATGAGAACGATAGGAAAATGCATCGGCGTCTTCCCGTGATATATTGTAGTCCTGGGCTACTTGTTCTGCAGTCAATCCCATGTTCAGGTAATATTCCGGATGTTCTGAGGCTATTTTCCAATTAAGTGCGGTTTTATAACCCATCACCGGTACCAGAGACATGGATTCCGTGCCGCCCGCAATAATGCAATCGGCAAGTCCGGCGTGGATCTTGGTGGAGGCTATGGAAATCGTTTCCAATCCAGAACCGCAATACCGATTTACAATCATCCCCGGAACCTCCATAGGAAGTGCAAGCAAGGAGATCATTCGACCCATTTGCATACCCTGTTCTGCCTCCGGGACTGCATTGCCTACAATAAGATCATCCACTTCTTTGGTGTCGAAGCCATCGATGGAATTTACCAAGTATTTTATCACGTCTACTGCTAAATCATCTGGGCGGGTGAAACGAAAACCACCTCTTTTTGCTTTTCCCACGGCGGTTCGGTATCCTGCAACTATATATGCGTCCATTGTTTTAGATTTTTAGTATTTAGTCTTGAGTTCTGAGTTTCAATGTTTCTTTTGATGCATATAGCATTTTTTGTGTTTCTACTATCAATTAGAATAGCTAATTCCTCAACGGCTTACCCTTAAACAAAATACTTTGTATTCTCTCTAATGTTTTCGGTTCCCCGGTTAAACTCAAAAAGGCTTCTCTTTCCAGATCTAACAGATATTGTTCCGAGACTAATTGGGGAGCCGATAGATCACCGCCATTCATGACATATGACAATTTTCGAACGATTTTGGCATCGTGTTCTGAAATATAATTCCCAAACAACATGCCGCCGATACCTGCCTCAAATAACGCCATTCCTCCCCTACCTTGTACTTTTATATCTTTTCTTTCCAAAGGTTGTGTGTATCCAATATCAGCCAATTGGATGGCTCTTTCCTTTGCATCTGCAATCAAGCGGCTTCGATTCAAGGTGATATCTTCTCCATTTTGGATTAAATCCATTTCCAAGGCCTCATGAGCGGAAGTGGCAACTTTAGCGGTGGCAATGTTCATAAAATATTTCTGCAGGGTATTGTACTCTGGATCTCCACTTTGGTAAGCATCCGCTGCCCTAAGAACCAATTCTTTGGTTCCTCCACCTGCCGGAATTAAACCCACTCCTACCTCTACCAACCCCATATAAGTTTCCGCATGCGCCTGGACCGCATCGCAGTGGAGGGAAAGCTCACAACCCCCACCTAAAGCCATTCCTGAGGTAGCAGCTACTACCGGAACAGATGAAAATCTGGCCCTTTTCATGGTGTTTTGAAACTGGGCAATCATTAAGTTGATCTCGTCAAATTCCTGATCACCGGCATACATGAAAAGCATGGCCAAATTAGCCCCGGCTGAAAAATTGTCTGCTTCGTTTCCAATTACTAAACCCCGAAAATTCTCCTCGGCCATGGTAATGCCAACATTTATTCCTTCGATCGCATCGGCTCCAATTGAATTCATTTTGGAGTGGAATTCAAGATTTATGATACCCTCGCCAATATCGTACAAGGTGGCACCGGCTTTTTCCCAAACAATCTTGTCTTTGTGATAGTCGCTTAATAGGATTAAGCCTTCGGTTCCAGGGACATGTTTATAGGATTTAGACTCCAAATCATAATAAAGTGCGACTCCGTTTTTAGATTTGTAAAACGTATCATTACCTGCATCCAGCATATCGTGCACCCAGTGTGCGGGTTTATAACCCATATTTTCCATTTTTTCCGCCGTGTCTTTGACTCCGAGTAGGTCCCAGGTCTTAAAAGGGCCAATTTCCCAACCAAATCCGGCGGAGACGGCTTGATCGATCTGATAAAGTTCATCTGCGATTTCGGGAATCCTTAGGGAACAATACCCAAATAAGTCATAAAAAGTACGACGGTAAAACTCCCCCGCTTGATCTTCCGCATTCAGTAAAATTGGTATTCTTTCATTTAGTTTTTCGTTGTCCTTAACCGCCTCTAAACTTGGGTATTGGGCTTTGGTACGAGGACCATACTCCAGGGTTTTTAGGTCCAACTCCAGGATTTCGGTTTTCCCTTTATCATTTTTGATCTTCTTATAATAACCTTGTTTGGTTTTATCCCCCCACCACTTTTTATCATATAAAGCCTTCACTATATCGGCTAGTTTAAATCCATCTCGAGATTCATCATTGACCAGCCCTTGATGAAGGTTGTTGGCAACATTAACCATGGTATCCAATCCCACCACATCCAAGGTTCGGAAAGTTGCCGATTTTGGCCGGCCAATCACTGGCCCTGTCATTCTATCTACTTCCCCCACGGTAAGCCCCATTTTCTCCACCGCATGAAGTCCGGACATAATCCCATATATCCCAATCCGGTTGGCAATAAATGCTGGAGTATCTTTACATAGAACAGTTTCTTTTCCTAAAAAAAGATTGCCATAATGCATTAGAAAATCGACCAGAGAGGGATCTGTTTTGGAGGTGGGGATTATTTCCAATAAACGCAAGTAGCGTGGTGGATTAAAAAAATGAGTGCCACAAAAATGTTTTTGAAAATCGGCACTCCTGCCATCAATCATTAGATTGATGGGTATGCCTGAAGTGTTAGAGGTAATGATGGTGCCGGGTTTTCTGTAACGTTCGACTTGCTCAAACACCAGTTTCTTGATTTTAAGATCTTCTACTACAACTTCTATGATCCAGTCCATCTCTGAAATTTCTTTCATATTGTCCTCGAAATTTCCCAAAGATACCCGTGGTGCAAATGAGGAATGATACAGTGATGCGGGTTTAGATTTTATGGTATTCTGAAATGCTTGGGTGACGATCCTGTTTCTAACCGCAGGCTTATCCAAAGTAAGCCCTTTGTCTTTTTCCTGCTGATTCAATTCCTTGGGCACAATATCCAACAGCAATACCTCCACACCAATGTTGGCAAAATGACAAGCAATCCTGGATCCCATGATTCCGGAACCCAGCACGGCTACTTTTTTAATAACTCTCTTCATTCTTTAAAATAGACGGTTGAGTGTAAATTTTATTACTATCAATTATTTTATTGATTTCATTTATTACTTCAAAAAAAACCTTCAGTTTACGTTCCGGAATTTTAGCTTTAACCGCATTATCAAATGCTATTACAGTATTTCTGGCAATATCTTTTTTGCTTTTTCCTTCCTTGGTTAAAAATATCCTGACCGATCGGCCATCATAGGGATCTGGTTTTTTGAAAATTAGTTGCTTTTCCTCCATTGATTTTAACATGCGGGTTAAACTCCGCGCTTCTAATCCCATCAATGGCGCTATCTTAGTAGCCGGAGTACCCTCATGAGAGTCGATATTTAATAAAACAAATCCAATAGAGGTAGTAATGTCGAACTTGATGGCCTGTTGATTATACATCCTGGAAATGGCATGCCAGGCAGCTTTAATTTGATAATCAACCGATTCTTCTTGTTTCATGATCAGGGAATGTCAAATATAAACAAAATTTGGTATGCATGCATACCATTAGAATGAGAAAGGAACGGTTATGGTAAGTCACCCCTCAAAGTTCGAAACCTCTTTCTAGCCTCACTGGTATATATACTCCCAGGGTATTTGACCAAAAAGTCCTGATAAATTTCCATGGCTTTTTCTTTGAGATTTAAGTGTTCTTCATAAATGGTTCCCATCATGAAATAGGCATCGTCACTTCGAATATCTTGTTGTTGGTCCTCTACAATCTTTTGAAGTATTGAAAGGGCAGTTTGAAAGTTCCCGATTTCCTGATGGATCGTGGCTTGCATCCAATATATATCGTCGGTGAGTGAATGACCCTTGTAATGATTAAGCATACCATCTAACTTTTTCAAAGCGTCATTTTTTTTATTTTGGAATAATAGCAGTTCCACTGCCGCATATTCTTTCATGGCTACATCAGAAGTATCCAATACCGTATTTTCCTTTATCAACAGACTAAGAGAAATTGCGTCGTTGGAAATTTCCCGGGTAGTTGCTTCTTTCAGGATATCCAGGTGGCTCTGGGCCAATGCAAAATCACCCTTGTAATAATGCAACTTGGCGTTACGGAGTTTTGCTTCGTAACCCAAAGGTGCTTCTTTATTAGCCTTTTCAACTTGAGAATATAAAAGTGTGGATTCCCAGGGTTCGCCTATTAGTAAGTAAATATCACCCAAATCCAGTTTGGCATTAGCTATTAACCTGGGGCCAGATTTTGGGGTATTAATTATCTTATTGAGGATAAGAATGGCCTTATCCTTTTCATCAAGATAAAAGGCATGTAATAAAGCTTTGCTCCTTAAGGCTTGCAGGGTAGTTTTATTAAGACCCACTTCTTCTACCAGGTGATTATATTCAATGATCAACTCCTGGATATCAGATGTTTGTACAGGAAAGGTATTTTTAATTCTTTCTTCTTTGGCATTGATCAAATACCTTTTGGACAGGACATAATTAAACGACTTTGGATACTCTTTAACTATATAGCTAAAAATTTTAATAGCATTTTCGTAATCCTTGTTTTGCAAGGCCATGACACCGATATCCATTACTTTGTTCCCTTCTGTCTTCAATCGTCTATCTAGAGAACGCGCCTGAACAAAAGCTCCGTAAAAGTTCTTTTGTTGAAGATTGACCCAGATCAACAACTCATTTAAAACAAATTGATCGGGATTTTTTTGAACTTTTTCATATAAAATTGTTTCCAGTGTTTTAAGGTCTTCCTCTTCTGAAAGGAGGTTTTGAAGAATATTCTTAACATAATTGATATTCTTGGGATTTAGGTTAACGTAATTGAGATACTCCACTACCATTTGATCTCTGTTGTTCAGCACCCGGTAAATATTGGCCATTTCCAATGAATAAAGAGATGGTTCGTTTAGCGCCTTGCGACCGCGTTGGTAAGCTTCCAGTGCATATTCCGGAAACTGATTGCTAGACCAGTATTGGGCACATATTCGCAGTTTGTATTGATCCCTTTCCACCGTTTTAATTATGCCTTTAAAATTTTTATCTGCCAATTCCAAATTGCCCATCCTGGTGAAAAGAATTCCTTTATCTATTTTATAGAATATGTTATCAGGAAACTGCCTAATCAGCTTACTTATATATTTCTCTGCTAGTTTATAATCTTGGGTGTTGATTAGTACATTAAAGTAATTATTATGGATAAGGGGGATGTTCCTGGTTTTATTTGCCAAGTCTCCATAAATATCTTTTGCTTTGGTAAAATCTCCCTGGATATAATATTCATTAGCCAATTGGATTTGATCGTTGTTTTGAGCAAATCCACAAGTGGTTATTAAAATAAATATTAAAAATTCGTAGAGATTATATGGCTTCATTCACTTATAAACGATTTAGTATTAATGAAATAATATATTAAATATTATTATTAATTATTAGTCTGTGGATATTGTGGAAAAATTATTAATAAAATTGTTGTTATATATATATGTGCATTACTTGCTATTTGTAACCTTTTTATCCACTATTAATTCACCATTATTTATTTGATTTTCAATCTTATATCAAATGGGTGTTAGTAACCCCCTAGTTACAATATGTTCGGTCTATCAAAAAAGATTGTTAACTAGTTGGTGTTTAAATGTTGGTTATTTCCAATGCTGTATCGAATAAATATATCAACGAAAGAGATACACACAAAGTGCTTGTTAGTCAACAGTTTTTACCCAACTTTTGAACAGTTATTCACCGATTAAAAAACCATAAGTTCATTTTCTAACTCCCAATTTTTTTTGACCGGAATAATATCCGGATAAAAAATCACAGGTTCCGGTTCCACTCCTTCTAATATATTCCCAAAATCCCATTTTCCATTATTGTTTTTATCCTGCAGTATTCGAATAAAGTACTTACCTGGTGGAACATCTCTGAATTCATAATCTGCTTGGCTAACAATCTCCTGAATAACTTTAAATTTTGTGTTTAAAAGTTGTATGAAAAAGCTAGAATCGCTGGTAACAATTGATCCCCGAATGATACCGAAATTTAGAGGATTTTTAAAAGAATACCGTTTTTCAACTACAGCTGAACTATCATTGTCGGCAGTAATAAAGGAGCCTCGAGCCATAAAAAGTTTGAATTGGCCGGGAGGGGTTGAAAGATAACCAATAGGATTAAGAGGTAAATATCTGTGTCGGGCTCTGGAATCATCTCGTTCAATTGTATCAGGATCGTAACCTAATAAATCTATTAAGAGACTCCGGTCATACGTTCCTAAGCTATCATTATGCCACAACTGGACCAAACTATCAATTCTTTTATTAAGCTCTCTTTGCAGTCTTATAATTTCCAATTTTCTATTATCAGCTTCTTTAAAAAGTTGAGGATCAATGTACTTTTTAAAGGTAAGTTTGGTATGATATTTATCCCAGATCAGATCCTTTTGAGGGTCAAAAGGAAGGATAGCTAAACTGTCCAATTCAATGAACAGGCTATCGGTATTGACAGTGGTAATTGGTTTATTAAAACGGTAAATACCTTCAAAATTGTTATCAACGCTTTCCCGGTTTTTAGGTTCAAAACTTTCCTTGAACTCTGAAGGCTTTCTTTTACTTTCCTGAAATTGTAGATAAAATAGTGTATCTAATGCAAAACTTATGGAGTCATTAACCTGTATTTTTACCGCCAAACTATCTTTAATCGAAAATGTTTGGTAAATTCTAATACCTCTATTTTCATCAATGAAATTACTGAATAAGGTATCGGCATTGGTGGAGGTTAATGTGTAATCAATCAGTGGTTTGCTAAATGCTAGTTCATAGTACTTTCCCGTAGATCTATTTCCTATTAATTCTAGTTCAGATATGTCCAATTTTTGAATGGGGATGACCCAGAAGGATGCACTGTCTGTATCGACATCCGGATCAATTGGATCAAATAAGAAACCGTACTTTTCCCGGCTGGATTCATTTTGTAAGTTTCGGTTATTGTCTATAAAAGCATAAATCTCAAACTGAACATTTTTAATATTTTCCAATTTGAATACTCCAGATTTGTTGGTGCGGGTAAAATACCTGGGTGAGCCAGAGAATATATCCAGGGTATCGGTTAATTCATAGATGGCAACTACTGAATTTTCAATAGGCTGAGCCGTAAGCAAATCGATTACAGTTCCTTGTATTATCAATGAGTCTAGATAATTTCCTGTACTAAAAGCGATTACAGCGTTTTCAGCAGGATTGCCTTCAGTAATGTCTTTAACTGCGTCGGCAAAATTAAATGTATAGGTGGTTGAATCTTTTAACTTTTCATTTAGAATGATGGTGAGATCATATTTACCTGTTTTGTAATCGAATTCTTCATCTAAACGGGGAGTGATAATGAGTTTATTATTGAGATTATCAATAATAAT
>JAPUIM010000425.1 GCA_027297025.1 Bacteroidota bacterium
TGAATACATCCTTACATAAATCCACGGATGGCGGAGAGAAATTTGATATTACCATCAGGGTTCCTCATGGGATAACCACGATCTTTGGATAGATCCTAATAATCCATTAAGGATGATCAACTCTAATGATGGTGGAGGCAATGAGAATATAAACCGTGGCAAAACCTGGACAGAAGCAGGATTACATCACCACACAATTGTACCACGTGATGACCACTAGTGATGTACCCTATCATGTGGCAGGGACACAGCAGGACAACAGCACCGTGGCAGTTTCTAGCGATGATGGAACCACATGCAGGCAAGAGGTCCTAACCATGGGTGGCGGGGGGGAACCGGTTAAGATTTATGAAAGCTGTTAGTCGGCAATAATTTTACATATCCATAGAGTAATTTCAGTTGGATTTATTTTAACTTGAGGCTTTGTGAAGGATTATGTATTAGAATAGAAATTTGTTATCCATAAGGATGAAAGTACTTTGTTTTCTTATTGCTTTTGCTTGTATGCTTATCGCCAGGTCTCAGACTTCAGCTGTATATTTTATTGATGTCACCGAGAGATCAGGTATAGATTTCCGATATACATTTGGTGACGATACCTATGGGAATATACTCGAAAGTAGCGGCTCCGGGGTTTCAATCCTGGACTACAATAATGATGGATTCATGGATTTGTATTTGTTGAACGGAAGATATTTGGAAAGGATAAGTGATCCGGAGGGTAAAAAATACATTGGGGCTTATAATCATCTCTACAAAAATAACGGTGATGGGACATTCTTGGAAGTAGCAAAGCAAGCAGGTATTGATGATATGCATTGGAGCATGTCTGCTGGTACAGTTGATTTTGAAGGGGATGGTGATACTGACATATTTCTTATGAATTATGGCCCTAATGTTATTTATTTTAATAATGGTGACGGCACATTTTCTGATGTGACTGAAAAATTGAACCTGAAAGGGCCTGACAAGCTTAATGGATTTACTAAATGGAGTGTGAGTATTGCTTTCTGGGATTATGACCTAGATAGCGATCTGGACCTAATGGTAGGGAATTTTCTGGCATTTGATCCATCCTATAAATCACCTACTGCACCTGAAATGATGCCGCACCCTGCAGAATATAGAGGTCAAGCCTCATATTTTTATCGCCAGGAAGCAGCAGGTATATTTATAGATAATACAAAAACACTGGGAATATACTATCCGGATTCAAAATGTATGGGATTGACTGTATTTGATTTTGATGATGATGGGGATCTTGACTTATTCCAGGGAAATGATCACCAGAAGAATTTCCTTTTTAGAAATGATGGCACAGGGATAATTACGGAATCTGCTATTGCCAGCGGTATTGCAGTTAATGACAGGGGACAACCTACGGGTTCTATGCATGGATCCATCGGTGATATAGATGGGGACGGCTTGATAGATTTGCTGGTTACAGATCTGAAATATGGAGCTTTGTACAGAAATATTGGAGAGGGCATTTTTGAAGATATTACTGAGCAAAGCGGGGTAGCATTTGCTTTTGACGGTAAAGGTCAGTGGGCAGCATTTCTGTTTGATTATGATAATGATGGCGATTTAGATATATTTTCTGCTAATGGGATTGCAGAAGATCTAATTGACCAATACCCGTTACTGCTAGAAAACAATGGAAAAGGCCAGTTTATCAATGTTGGAATTGATAGAGGTAAATATTTCCAGGGGAAGTATTCCGGAAGGGGGGCGGCAACCTGGGATTTTGATAATGATGGCGATCTGGATATCATCGTTTCTCACGTAAATCCCGGCTCAACGGCAATTTTACTTCGCAATGATGGAGGCAATACAAACAATTGGCTGGGGCTAAAATTGGTGGGAATAACTGTCGGATCAGCTATAGGTGCGAAGGTAATTATTGAAGCCGGCAGTCTTAGACAGGTAAAAGTAAACCAATGGGCAACAAGTTATTTATCTTATAGTGACCCCAGGATCCACATAGGTTTGGGAAAAGAAAATAAAATTGACAAATTAGAAATCAGATGGTCTGACGGTGAAGTGGAGGTTTTGCAAGATGTAGAAGTAAATCAGTACTTGCTGATCAAGCAGGGGAAAGGGATATTAAAAATGAAAAATGAAAAATGAAAAGTAAAAAAATGAAAAAGGAAAAAGGAAAAATGATGATTTAAAAGTGAAATATCGAATTGATAAAACTTAAATTAAAAACAATGGATAATCAATACATAGAACGGGTTGTTGATCTGACATCGCCTGAAAAAAACACTATCTATAACATGAGCATTGAACAGGCTCGCGAAATCATTAAAACGGGCGACACTGAGGCAATTAGAAGCATTGATGGTCAGTTTGCTTTAATATCTGTTAACGGTAAAGCAGTTCACCTGGCCCGCTCAATAGGAATACCATTGCGATATTTTATTGCTAAAATAATTGATGGACCCTGTTTGGTAGTTGCTGAAAGAATTGATACTATTTACCAATACCTGAAGAAAAAAGGTTTGGACGACCAATTTCATCCATCATATACCAGAATGGCGCCAGCTCATTACCTGACAAAAATCAAGCTGTTAGGCTGTCCGGACCCTAACCCGGCATACGACAGGTTTTTTACTCCGAAAATTAACCACTACGCTAAGTATTCTATTGAAGAGATAGGGGAAATATATATAAGGAAATTGTACCTGGAAATAATGAAATGGCTTCAATATAGAGTTAAATCTGGCCCAATTGGGGTTAGTTTTTCTGCTGGTGTGGATAGTGGCTCTATATTTTTGCTTACATACCATGCTTTACGTGAACTTGGCGAAAACCCTGCCAGACTTAAGGCCTTTACATTAAGTGTTGATGACATCAATCAAGATCTTGAGCAAGCCAGGGAGTTTTTAGATTATCTAAACCTGGCTATTTTCCTGGAAGCTATTGAAATTCCAGCCTCGGACCTGGATTGGAAAAAAACAATCGAGATTGTTGAAGATTACAAACCCCTGGACATCCAATCCGCTACCATGAATTATGCATTACTAAAAGGAATTCGGAGCCGCTACCCCGATTGGAAATATATAATTGATGGCGATGGGGGAGATGAGAACCTAAAGGATTATCCTATTGAAGAAAATCCTGAGTTGACGATCAAAAGCGTCCTGAATAATGTGATGTTATACCAGGAAGGCTGGGGGGTGGGATCTATGAAACATTCGTTGACTTAC
Source organism: Bacteroidota bacterium (assembly GCA_027297025.1). Lineage (GTDB taxonomy): Bacteria > Bacteroidota > Bacteroidia > Cytophagales > Cyclobacteriaceae > JAPUIM01. The sequence goes on from JAPUIM010000425.1 coordinate 3,213, forward strand.
TCGGGTGGACTAAGCAGAAGTTACATGCGAACTTTTGCTCCGGCAGACATGCTGAATTTCGAAGGTTTTAGTCCATACACGTTGCCTAATGTAATTGAAGTAGCAGAGGGTATTCCATTTATTGAAATCACAGGATGGGACTATGAAAAACTTTACGCGTTAAAGGGTGCTATCGTGAAATGTGGTGTTAATGCGGTAACAGGGATAGAAATGCCCATTTATCCGAAAAGACGATTTCAGCATGGCGCTATGAAAAAGACTACATTCGCAAGCCACTTTCCAGACAGGGATTTGGATTACCGCTTACGGTATCAAGCAATATATGCTTAAAATATCCGAACTTAATTTAGATGACGATTGGATACTTTCCCACCGTGGTAAGAAAAATTCAGTTGATTATAATAGACCTTATGCTTGTTTTGTAGAAAAAGAGCGAACAGCAAGAGGTACGTTGGAAGATGTTGCTACAGTTTTCCTAACCAATAAGGAGTGTCCTTTCCATTGTTTGATGTGTGATCTGTGGAAAAACACTACTGATCATAAAGTACCCCGAGGAGCAATTCCTTCACAAATTAGGTGGGCTCTGCAAAAGTTATCTCCTGTAAAACACATAAAACTATACAATAGCGGAAATTTTTTTGATGAGCAGGCTATTCCCAAAGAGGATTATGAAGCAATTGCTTCAATACTGACCGGTTTTAATACTGTAGTTATCGAAAGCCATCCAAAGCTTATTGGCAAAAAGTGTTTATTGTTTAATGATATGCTTAATGCAGAATTACAGGTTTCGATTGGCCTCGAAACTGTCCATCCAGATGTTTTGTCTCTACTCAATAAGCAGATGAGTTTAATTGATTTTGAAAAATCGATTAAAATACTATCTAAACATGGAATAAAGTCTCGAGCTTTCATCTTGCTAAAACCACCTTTTTTAAACGAAGATGAAGGTGTTTCCTGGGCAAAGCGTTCGATTGTTTATGCATTTGAAACCGGAGTAGAGTGTTGTGTCGTAATACCTACCAGATCAGGTAACGGTGCTATGGATTGGTTACATGCTAACCAATACTTTTCCCCGCCTAACATTTATTCCCTGGAAGATGTACTGGAGTATGGGATCCAACTAAATCGAGGAAGAGTATTTGCTGATTTATGGGATCTTGAAATATTTTCGGATTGTGATAAATGTCTGATTAATAGAAAACAAAGGTTGCATGATATGAATTTGCAACAAGAAACAAAGGAAGAGGTCAGGTGTAGTTGCACCTCAAGTTTAAATTATTGATATAACTGATATTTTGCAAGACTCGTGATATGTGAAGTGATTTTTTAGTAAAAAATCCGAAACATCAATTAACAAATAGCACGAGAATTATAATTGCACTCGAATTCAGGGAAACAATCATCCCTGTGAAGTGCATCGACGAGATCAAAGCACCAACCCATGTTATAACATCATTATCATGAATCTGCTGTCATTATAAACATGGGCTGCTTGATAAAAGATTTGTAAATGGGTGTAAATCGCTCAGTATTATAATACTTGGCAACATCAATCACTTTTTTTCTTCCTATAATTATGTCAAGGGATACACTATCATAGATCCCATTCCTTAGGGATATTAATCTGCCAAATTTTTTGTCAAGGATCAAATCTAGTGCTATATTTCCGAAGGCTATGGGAACAATTGAATCAAAAGCATCAGGTTCTCCGCATCTCACCATGTAACTAAGTCGTTGGTTAACAACATCTACCCGTCTGCCATTGTTATATTTTGATGAAAGTTCTTTGAGTTTCATCGCAACTTTATCGCCAATGCCACCTAATTTTTTGTGTCCAAACATATCCTTTTCATCGCTTTCAATTGACATATCTTCGTGGTGTACCATAGTTGCCCCTTCCGAAACCAATACCACAGCATAATTGCTAGGATTAAGATTCCGGTCGTGGACCAGCAGTTCAGTGAGATGCTCTATCTCAAATGGATACTCCGGGATAATACATCTGTCCGCAGCTCCGGCCATGGTCGGTAGTAAGCTGGTAAAGCCGGCATATCTGCCAAACACCTCAATTACCAGGAACCGTTCGTGTGATCCTGCTGAAGTTCTTAACATATGTGTTAATTCAATTGTCCGGGTGATACAGGTACTGAATCCGATACAATAATCTGTACCTGGTACATCATTGTCCATTGTTTTAGGTATTGCTACAATATTTACACCCTCTTTATGAAGTCGGTGGGCGTAGCTCAATGTGTCATCACCCCCTATGGGTATCAGGAAATCGATCCCTAAAAATTCCAGGTTTTTAAGTACTTCTGGTGTAACATCATTGACCTCTTTGTCATATTTTCTATTAAGATGTTCCGGTAAACTAACCTTAATCAGTTTGCTGGGATTTGTCCGGGTTGTATGGAGAAATGTTCCTCCTGTCCGTGCTGCACGGTTTACGATATCTGTATTCAGTTCTCGAACATTCTCACTATTATCTGCATTTTCATCAGGTATAAAATCAACTAATCCTCCCCAACCACGCCTGATCCCAAGTACTTTATACCCTTCACGAATCGCCCGAAATGTAACTGCACGAATTGCCGGATTTAATCCCGGGACATCCCCTCCACCGGTTAGTATTCCTATCGTTCCTTTTGTGCCCACCTTAACATTAGATTAATAACAATATTATTTTGTCCTATCAGATCATAAATTTAATATTTTATTGTGAGATATGCTTTCATTTTTCACCCCTCAATACAAATTATCAATGTATAAATCCGGATCCCTTTTTTATAGGTCTCTTGTTAGGGCTTCTAACTTTTCATTTTTAATGTTTTGATGGTGCTTCTTGAACTGTTGATTCAGCCCAAATGGCAACAAGAATCCCAAAATTATTGGAGATGAGGGACTCTTCTTTTATGTCTTTTGTTTTCCGGGTACTAACTCTGAAACTTTTTTAAGTTCAATTACTTTAGCTATTGGCCCAATTATAAAGAGCGCGTAAAATGGAGCATAGATAAAAAGATTTAACCTCAGCACAAACTCTAATAAGGCAATGAGAAAAGCCACCAGTACTTGTCCATTCCTGTTTTTTACATTAGTTGCCGGATCTGTGATCATGAAGAATATAAATAACTGGTACATAGGTCCAGTTAAAGGCGCCAGCTCGGTTAAGAAATTATCACCAGTAATTAAACTTCTTAAAAAAGCAAATGCGATAAAACTCAAAACATAGGTTAAAGTAATGTGAAGTCTTTTCGCTTTGTGAACGATAACCATTCCCAAAAGCCAGATGATTATCAGGGGTAACACATCATTACCCCACTGTATACTCAATCCTGCAACACTAAATGCTGCTATAAAAAGCATCCATGAAATCCCAAAATTAGAAGGGTTCCAGACGTGCTGATCTTTATATCTCAAAACATATTTAGACATGATAGAAATAGCTGCTGTTACTACATATGGCCAGATCATAGTAGATCTTATCAATATGGCTACGCTAATTCCAGTTATATAAGCGCTTGAAAGATTTTTCCATCTTCCCAAAACTACTCTGGCCAAAATTAATTCTACCACCATACTCGTTCCCACTGCGGCCAATAGATTCTCGTAACTATCAAGTATGCCATAACTTAAATGACCAACAAGTAATAGAATAGAAATAAATATTGGTGGAACGTATCTAAAGTATTTACCAACCCATATTTTATTGGTTATCAGTTTGACTATTGAAGCCATATCACAATCCTTTTAATTACTTTCGCGCTCTTCAATTATTTGGTGCACCTTATCAATTGCAGGGTTTTCTAACAGCTGGACAATGCCAGAAGGCCAATAAATTTTTACTAGATCCACTTGATTGCTCTTTCCGATACCGAAATGAATTCTGTGTTGATTTTGGCCGGAAAATCCAATTCCCCCGGTTATTGTCTGAAGTTGCATTTTATTATCCCAATGTAGTTCCACTTTCGCCCCGATGGCACTTCTGTTACTCAAGGTCCCTTTCAATTCAAAGTCAATCCAGTGATTTGTTGAGTCAATTCGATTTCTGTAAATCAGCGGGGTATTGTTTTGATTGGCAACAACTACATCCAACACACCTCTATTCCATAAATCAGCAAATACAACCGATCGACTGTCCAGGGTTTTCTCTCCACAAACTTCTCGCGAAACATCTTCATATATACCATCACTACTATTAACCCAGATCATGTTTTGCTGGTAACCTGCCTGGCTTTTCCCTTCCATTCCCGGCCAGTTATTGGCATCTGAAATAATTGCTTTAGTACCGCCGCTAATTTTTGTATAATCATACCAATATGATGTGCCTTTCTTACCAGATATGAAACCGTTAGCTACATACAGATCCTGGTAACCATCATTATTAAGGTCGCCAAATTGAGCCCCGTAACTCCAACCACCCAGTTCTACCCCCTTTGATCTGGCAACATTATTATATGACAATTCACGCTCACTGATTTCTAAAACCCAGAGATTGTTTCCCTGTAACAATACCCCCATTTCTGTGATGTTGGATATATATATTCCAAATTCCCCAGTGTTATTTACATCTCCAAATGAAATGTTCATTCCGCTTTTAGGAGTAAATCCCAAGCCCACTTCTTTACCAATTTCCAGGAATTTATTCCCATCAATATTCATGTAAAATTCATCAACGCCGAAGTCGTTGGCAATAAAGAGTTCCGGATAAAGGTCTCCATTTATATCAGCTGATCCTGCTGCCAGTGTCCATTTTGTTGAAGTAATGCCATACTCAATGGTTACATCTTTAAAGGTTCCATCACCTTGATTTTTCAGTAGGTAATTCCTACCGCCATTATCGGCATACTCATAGCTTTCGGG
>JAPUIM010000426.1 GCA_027297025.1 Bacteroidota bacterium
CCTTTAAACCACAACTTTCTACGAATGTCAGGCCATCGTTTGTGTCTCCACAAACGACAAACTGGTCAGCATTAAGAAGTCCGATCTTAGTGTTTGTGAAGACACAAACCTTGGCGATAACGGATATATTACCATCAACATATTTCACCTTCCGATACCTTTCTATTGAGAAAAACCAGCAGCATCGAAACTTTCTACGAAATATTTCGTACTTAATCTTGTCTTTTATGTTTTCTGTTGGCAATATTGTACTACGAATACTTTCGTAATAAATAAATATCTAGACTATGGGCTTGAAAAAACCATTAAAACCCACCGAAGGAGAATTGCAAATACTAATAGTATTGTGGAAGAAAGGTCCTTGTACGGTAAGGGACGTAAACCAGGTATTGGCAGATAATAAAGAAGTGGGTTATACTACCACATTAAAACTAATGCAGATCATGCATGAAAAGGGATTGTTGAGGCGGAGTCGCCAGGGCAAGTCACATATTTATTCATCCGTGGTTTCCGAAGATCTGACCCAAAAACAATTGGTAGAAAAATTGCTGGACACCGCCTTCCATGGTTCAGCTTTAAAGATGGTGATGCAGGCTTTGGGCAGTAAAAAATCAAGTCCCCAGGAATTGAAGGAAATAAAAGAATTTATCAAACAACTGGAAACAGGTAAGAAAGGAGGTACTACATGAACTACTTAAATGAAATTTTATCCTTACCATTATTTGAAGCCTTTGGATGGACATTGATCCATACTTTATGGCAAGGGGGTGTAATCGTATTGATACTGTACCTCATACAAGCTGTGGTTGGAAATATGACCAGTCAAGTGAAATATGGTCTTTACTTGATAGCTCTTGCCGGTCTTATAGTTTGTAGTATAGTCACCTTTGTGAGTGTGTCCCATTCTATTGGAGGAACATATTCATACCTGTCGATTGAACCACAGTCGTTGGTTTGGAAATCAACCGGAATATCTTCAACTGCTGCCTTCTTATCCGGCTTGTCAGCAATTTTGAGCCAAACCTCTGATTTTGTGAATGCAAACATGAATGGAGCACTACTGGCCTGGTTTGTGGGTGTGACATTTCTGGCCATAAAAATGGCTGGTGGATTTGTTTATATCCAGCGATGGCGATTGGTGCAGCACATTGGTGCCCCGGATGTTTGGCAAGACCGGTTAAACAAATTGGCCATTAAATTTGGCATAAAGCAAAAAATTAGATTATTGGAGTCTTATGCGGTGGAAGCCCCCGTGGTATTCGGTTACCTCAAGCCTGTGATCCTAATGCCGGTAGGAATATTTTCGGGATTGAGCATCTCCCAGGTGGAGGCAATTTTGGCTCATGAATTGGCCCATATAAAAAGAAATGATTACCTGATCAACCTGTTACAATCTATGGTTGAGATCATTTATTTCTTTAATCCATGGGTGTGGTTATTGTCCAGCCAGATCAGAAAAGAGAGGGAATACTGCTGCGATGATATGGCAGTACAGTCCATGGGTGAGACCATGCCTTATATTGAAGCTTTAGCCATGGTAGAGGAATTGCGAAGCCAGCCCCCGGGATTGGTATTGGCTTTGTCTCAAAATAAGCGCACACTGTTGCAGAGAATTAAGCGTCTGGTGGTTCCCCAAAACGGTCACCGAATGAGCCTGAAAAAGACCATCGGTTTATTGGTCCTGGCGGTGATCCTGGCTTCATTTTATTGGCAAACTCCTAACCAAAAGGACCGATCCCAAATCACCGAATTAAAAAGTATTTCACTCCCTGAGATAATAACCGGTATCACACCGTTACGACTTTCGCCCATATTGACAGAAGAGGACAAGGAAAACGGTAAAAAGAAAAACCGAAAACTTAAACGCAAACAGAAAAAGTTGAAACAACTGGAAAATGAAGTGGAAGAGTTGCAAGGCCAATCTGAATACTTGCATTGGTATTCAGCTCCTAAGAATTTCACCTTCAATTATCAGGATTTTTCGGAAGAATTTGAAACACAATGGGAGGATCTTCAATTCGTAATTGATGGGTATGATGAAAAAAACTACCGCGATGAAAATACGCCCGAAGGAGAGGATGCGTTTTTCTCCCCACGTCTGCATTTTGAACCTAAAATTGCTCTTCAACAGGTGATTCCTTCAGAAGAGCCAATGGCATTTGTCCTCCCCTTTCAACATTCCTGGGACCCGGGGTTGTATCCAGTAGACACCATAGAAGAAACAACGGATTGGCCTGTCCCACCACCTCCTCCTATAGATTCCGCCTGGGCGGCTTCCATGAGGCAATGGGGTAAAGATTTCAATGCCACCATGGAAATCCATAGGGAGCAGTTGCAAAAACAACAGAAATTATTAGAGGAGCAACTGGAAAACCTGCAATTCCATTTTGATCACTTGGACATTGAGGAAAACTATGATTTTGAAAACCAAGTTCATCAAATAGAAGTACAGGTGGAGCAAATGCAGGAATACTTTGAAGACCTTGAGATTGATATTCATGAGCGGGTCGAAGTGCGAATAAAGGGGGCTTTAGCTGATCATGAAGAAGAGTTTGAACGCCTGGAACTGGAAGAGTACGAGGAGAAAATCGAAGAATTTCAAGACCGTTTGGCAGAAGAATTGGTAAAAGATGGTTATCTGGAAAATTCAGACCAGGGAATTCGTTTTGAGATGAAAAATGGTAAGGCCAAAGCAAATGGAAAGAACATCAAAAAGGAGCATT
>JAPUIM010000427.1 GCA_027297025.1 Bacteroidota bacterium
TTCAATTTGATGGTACCCGATCTCCTCAGGTTTGAGTTTCCAGATCTTATCTCCGATCCAGCGGTCGGGGTCGCTGATAGTACGCGACCTCAGATCCATCATACTTCCCGGCTGAAAAGCATTGTAATATAAGTGGTAAAATACCCTGGATAATGTATCCGGAGAGTTATTATAATAAACCAGTCGCTGGGTTCCTTCAAATTTGTGGGTATTGACATCAAAGTCAATTTCCATCTCATATTCAACCTTTTGCTGCCAGCGATCAGGTTGAGCTTGAACCAAAGTGGAAACAAGTATGTATAGGTTCAAATAAAATATTGCTCTATAGATCAAAAAACCTCCTTTTGATGTCTTAGTAATAATAATAAAGTCAAAGGGGCCGCCCAATTAGCAGACCTTTCCACAAACTCCAAAAACGGTTCACCCGAAAGTGGCCGTATCAAGGCGGTGGCAAAGGCCCAAATGGCGGCATAAATGAGGATAGGTTTTAATGGCTTAATCAATATCGTGATGGCTACCAAAATATCTATCACTCCAATGATGGGCATTATGGTATAGGCCAATTGAGTATCAAAACCAGCAGTATTCAAATACTTCACCCATTCTTCTTTCACACCCAGCGCATAAATACCGTGTCCCAAAAATGTGCCAAAAATCCCAATCCTCAAGATCCAATAGACCACTGTCATCTATCTCAATTTAAAGCGGTCTACCTCCTCCAATGTATCAGGATTTAACACCTCCATCTCCACTGAGGAACCGTTGATGTGAAAAAATACCAGTGCGTGTTGGGTGGTAAATCCAGTAACAAAAGGGGACCAGGGGGTTTGCTCCTGTGCATAATAAGGTGCCCCGGCCGCACCGTTGTTAATCTGATAAATGGTTCTGGTGAGTTCGATTTTTGGATAAAGGTAATTTTTCGGATAGATATTAGTGTCGGGCCCTACTTCGGTTTTGGCGTAATTGTGCTCGTCGCCGGTAAGAATGGCTATCACTTTAGAGCTTTGATTGACCGCGATGTCCAGTAACTGATCCCTTCTTTCAATAATACCTTTGGCCATCGGCTTGCCAGCAACAAAGGGTCGATATTGATTGTTGCCGCGATACCACATAGCTTCGTGCACATGTCCTCCGTTGGGGAAGACAGGACTATGTTGGGTAATGAATATATGATCAATATTGGGGTCATCTTCCAATTGAGAAATAGTTTTTTCAAACCATTCCAGTTGCTGGTCCATTACATAATCCCTCAAACCTCCACCTACTTTAGATATGGTATTGGTAGTGGGGGAATACCAATAATGAGAATTCATGACTACTACCGCGGTGTTATCGAAAACATAATAGTAAGCAGTCTCTGAATAAGGAGGGAAATCTATTTTATTAGGATTTGGATCATAAGAGGCTCCATCTTCGCTTTTGGGGCCATTTGTAGGATTTACAAAATTTTGGGCAAAGACAGCTTCTGCCGATTCAGTATCAAAGGGGAATCTATCAAGTGAAGTTCCTCGCATATTTTCCGAGTTATAAAAATTACGGGATAGGGCTTCATGATTTCCCATGCTTGCATACACCGGTAGGTAATGAGCGAATGGTTCAATGGCCCTTTTCCAGTTGGCATATTGCAAATTGATCTCTCCCTTGTCTTCCAGGTAACCATTTATCAAGTCACCAGTAAATTGTAAAAACACGGCATTCTTGAACTTTATGAGCGCCATGATCTTTTTCATGATGTAAAAATTAGCACCATACACATTTCGCTCTCCGCCCCCTTGTCCACTGCGGGAATCGCTGGCGTAGGCGAAGCTGAATCCTGACCGGGATCCTGGTGAAGGAGCTGTTTTTAATTCATAATTATAGGAGATACTCCCCACTGTTAACTGATAAGGGTATACCTGGTCAGGCTGAAGACCGGTGATCTCTATTTCATGGTGGGTCTGCTTTCTGGCTCCGGAGAAAGTTTTCCCATTAACCAATAATTCAGGATTGGCTCGTTGATTGGTTTCAAAAGAAATCACTGCCTGATTGTGGGTAACTAGATTGACGAATGGCCCCTCTATTACAGTCACATCTACTTCAAATGGCCCGGTTCCCTTAAAAGTAACTTTTCCATCGTATAAAATCATTCCGGTTGAATCAACCACCCGGTAACCCAGGGTACCGGTACCCGTTTTTTCCCATCCGACCATATCAAAGATCCCAGACAAAGTACCTATATCTATAGAGCATTTGCCGTTGTCAATGAGCGCATATTGCCGGAAATAGACAGGTAGGGGGTGTTTTGAGTCGCCATAGGGAATCAACCCGTAATATAACTTACCACCGAATTGAGGAATCTGAAAATCGAAAGACAGTCCATTTTCTTCACCTTTAGGATTTCCAATCAATCTTTCCAGCGTATAAATTGCCGGTTCCTCATAGTTATAATACCTATTCCCACCAATTTCCAGGTAAGATCTTCCCTGATCATCCTGATTAAAACCCGAATGAACTGAGGGAATTTCCTGACCTATAACATTAAATGTTAACAGGCCCATAAGCAACAAGCCAATCAAGTAATTAATAATAATTGATCTCATCGGGTTTAATTTGTTTTAAGGCTTAAAATTGATCCAAAAATTAAAATAATTTTCTATACCATAAAGTTTAATCAGGCATTTAGTTTTCACTCCAGGATGGTATCCTCCCCGGAGTCCAGGGTGCACCCAGCGATTCTAACTGTTGTTCCAAGGTGTTAAACCGAGTATCCAATTGAGTTAGCTTGACCAATACCTCACCCAACATTTCACCTGCCAGTTCATATTGTTGCCGCTGAGTTGCAGTGGGAGCCGAAGTGGATCTCCACAGACCACCAATAATACGATCTACCCGACCTTTGAGAGATGGTGGGATCTCAAAATTTCTAGTGGATAATGTTCGGTCCCCATTAATGTCCCGGTTCAAGGACTTCAAGTCTTGTTTTAAATTCCGGGCTTCTGTCATCGCTTCCATTGGGATTTCAGGTGTATTCCTTATGGCCTCTTGTATGTGATCAATTCGATTTACCATTTCCTTACGTGCAGCTTCAGCTCCATGTATCGATCGCCGTAAACCACTAACCTGTTTTTCAAATTTGGCAAGTGCCACTTTATCTTCAGCTGGAAGTGTACTATTGTTCAAGGTTTTGATGCGAAATTCAAGTGGTGCCACTAATTCGGTGATCTGGTTGTTAACCACTTTGGAAAGGGAGATTTTGTAGGTTCCCGGGATGGCTAAATGGCCACTGGGTGGTTCCCTAAAGGGATTAGAAGGGCCTGATTGTTTCAATTGAATAGGAGTGTTGGCTGGATACCTAAAATCCCAAACTATTCGTTGGAAGCCCTTTTTACCTTCTGTTTTCAGCATTCTGATGGTTTCTCCGGATCCATCCATGATGGTGAACAACAGATAGGGTTTTTCCTCATCATCCTCCACCCTCAGTTGGTCAATACTTGGGTAAGATTGGTTACCTCCCTTTTCTTTGATGGTTTTCTCTTTTTCTTGTCTTACTGCTTTCCCGGTTTTGAGCTTATCTTT
>JAPUIM010000428.1 GCA_027297025.1 Bacteroidota bacterium
AATCAAGAACCTGACGGCTAATATCATGCTTACAAAGGCACAAAATCCGCCTATCAATACGGGTATAATAATGCCTAAGCCAATGACATCAATGAGCAGTGTTATAAAAATAAATGCTAATGCAGGTTTACGCTCTTTGGCCAAATTAGTACATAAAATGTAATTGAAATTCAAGTCTGCTGAATATTTTTTTATAAACAATAATAATACTTAAATTGAAATAGTTTTAACCAATTTATCTATGGTTATTTTTGAACCTGCATTTCTGGTCAAACAATATTAGAATTTTTAAAACTCAAGTTATGAAATCAACTAGATATCTGTTCTCAATTGGATTTTTATTGGTATTTATAAATATTTATGGGCAGTCGAAAAAGCCCATGTCCATAATAGATTTTCTCAATATTCCGAGTTTGAGTGATCCACAACTTTCACCCGATGGAAATCAATTATTGTATGTTTTACAAGAGAGCAATTGGAAAGAAAATCAGACAGGTTGGACATATTTGGCGGAAAAATATCAATAATGGGGATCTGATTAAACTTACTAATGGTGAAAAGACCGAAAGTAGCCCAAGATGGTCCCCTGATGGAAAAAACATAGCCTTTATTGCACAACGTCCACCAACAGACAAAAACCAAATCTACCTGATTTTGAATCAGGGTGGGGAAGCATGGCAATTAACAAATCATAAACCGGGAGTAAGGAGGATGCATTGGGCTCCGGATGGTAAAAGTATTTATTTCCTCGCCAATGACCCTAAAACAAAAGAAGAGGAAAAAAAGGATAAATTAAAAGACGATGTTTATGCCTATGATGAGAATTATAAGCTATCCCACCTTTGGAGGATTGGGATAGAAGATTCAGTTGCAACCAGAATCACTGAAGGTAATTATTCGATAAACAATTATCAGCCATCAAGGGATGGTAAGAATATCGTAGTAAGTCGAGGCATCAGCCCTCTTTTTGATGAAAGTACCCAAAACGAGGTTTGGTTAATGGACAAAGATGGCCAGAATGCAAGGCAACTTACTGACAATAACGTATCTGAATTTGGCGGATCTTTATCCCCTGACGGTAAGCAAGTACTTTTTGGGGCCAACGCCAATGAAAATTTTGATTTCTATTACAATGATAAGGTGTTTGTACTTCCTGCAAGTGGAGGCGATCCCAAATTAATGATTGAAGATCTAAAATACGAAGTATCTACCGTACAATGGACAAAGGATGGTAAGGGTGTGTACCTATTGCTAAATATGGGGATTCAAAGTCAACTCTTTAAATATACTTTATCTAACAAAAACCTCAAACAGATCACTAATGGAGATCATTCAATAACCCAATGGCGCTATAATCCTGTTATCGACCAACATGTATTCGGGATAAACTCAAGTAATAACCCGGGTGATATCCACCTGTTAAAAGGGGACGATGTAAAAACGCTGACTAAACTTACTAATATCTATGACTACCTGGAAACAGAATTCAAGCTTCATAGGCAGGAGAAAGTAAGCTGGCAAGGTAATGATGGTGTTACCGTTGAGGGTTTGTTATATTATCCTATAGATTATGTTTCAGGCCGGGCTTATCCTTTGGTGGTACAAACCCATGGTGGGCCTGCATCTTCAGATAAATTTGGCTTTTCAAGGGGTTTCACAAGATATAATGCGGTGCTTGCCGCAAAAGGATACATAGTATTACAGCCAAATTACAGAGGAAGTACAGGCTATGGGGATGATTTTCTGAGAGATATGGTCGGATCTTACTTTCGCAATGCACACCTGGATGTTATGGCTGGCGTTGATTATCTTATCTCGCGGGGACTCGCTGATCCAGACAGGCTTGTGAAGATGGGCTGGAGCGCAGGAGGCCATATGACCAATAAGTTAATCACTTTCACAGACCGTTTTAAAGCAGCCAGTTCCGGAGCGGGAGCCATCAATTGGATATCTATGTACGGTCAGAGTGATGTACGTATCTATCGAACACCATGGTTCGGTGGTACCCCATGGCAAGAAAATGCACCAATTGATACTTACTGGGAAAACTCCCCGCTGAAATACATCTCAAAAGTTAAAACACCAACTTTGGTAATGGTGGGAGCCAATGATGTCCGGGTACCACTTCCACAATCATTGGAATTATACAGGGCATTAAAACGAAACGGCGTACCTACTCATCTCTATGTAGCTCCACGGGAACCTCATGGCTGGCGAGAATTGAGGCATAGGTTATATAAGATCAATGTAGAATTGAATTGGTTTGCTAAATATGCCCTGGATCAGAAGTACGAGTGGGAAATTGCGCCAGGTGATAAAATAAAGGAGGAAAAAGAACAAGACTGAATCAAATTCTAATTTTTTCTCGGCAACTCAAGCCAATATCGAAAATCGGAATCTGGTAGATATTTCGATAAAGGGACATAAACAAAGCATACTTCTTCAAGCTAAATTTACTGAGAATGCTTGCTCCATTCTGCTTCCCAACCATAATTTAAAGTTATCATTATGTGTTTACTTATTATAAATTTTAACCAATAAAAGTTGATTATAACTTAATCCTTTCTTAAAATTGACTTGAAAATATTGACAATTATGGAAAACTTTTATCCGGAAATGATAACCAAACTTCCCGAAGCTGATATACCTTTTGATGGAGTAAAAGGCTGGCTTTTGCAAGGCAATGATAACCAGGTAGTATTTTTTGATATTGCCCCTATTGGTGAAGTGGCTAAACATGCCCACGGTGCACAATATGGTTTAGTTATTGATGGTGAAA
>JAPUIM010000429.1 GCA_027297025.1 Bacteroidota bacterium
CCGGCAGAAAAATTTGGCAGGAAAAAGACCCTGGTTGCTATTGGTTTGCTGTACTTGTTTTCAGCCATTGGAAGTGCCCTGGCACCTGAGTGGTACTCCTTCATGTTTTTCAGGTTTATTGGTGGCATAGGCGTAGGTGCATCTTCTGTGGTAGGCCCCATGTATATATCTGAAATTGCTCCTGCTTCCAAACGTGGAAAGCTCGTAGGCATGTTCCAGTTCAATATAGTTCTTGGCATCCTGATCGCTTATTTTTCAAATTACCTTATTGGGGAAGCAGGGGAAAATAGTTGGCGCTGGATGCTTGGTGTGGAAGCCTTCCCGGCTATTCTATTTGTTATTTCCCTGCGTTTTATTCCTAATAGTCCAAGGTGGTTGATCAAAAACGGAAGGACTGATGAAGCCCGAGAGGTATTGGTAAAAATAGAAGAATCAGATATTGACAAAGAAATTCAAGAAATTGAACATTCATATGCGGTAGAAGATATTTCAGGGGGGAAAGACTCATTTTTTAGTAAAAAATATGCTACCCCCATCACACTGGCTGTATTATTTGCAATGTTCAATCAATTATCAGGAATTAATGCCATTATCTATTATGCCCCAAGAATATTTGAGATGTCAGGGTTGGGGAAAAGCGCCTCACTTTTATCATCGGTAGGGATTGGGTCAGTTAACCTGTTGGCTACCTTGACGGCACTTTTTTTAATCGATAAGTACGGTAGGAAAGGATTGATGTATGTTGGTTCGGTTGGTGTTATTATTTTTCTTGGACTCGTAGGTTATTCTTTTTTGTTTGAAAGCACAAGTGCAGTTCTCGTACCTTTTTATCTATTTGGTTTCATTGCATTTTTTGCAATATCCCAGGGAGCTGTAATCTGGGTATTTATATCTGAGATCTTCCCCAACAGGGTTCGCAGTAAAGGCCAGTCATTGGGCAGTTTCACCCATTGGATATTCGCCGCTGTAATCGCCCAGAGTTTTCCGGGAGTGGCAGCTAAAATCGGAGCCGGATCTATTTTTATCTTTTTTAGCATCATGATGGTTCTCCAGTTCTTGTTTGTTTGGAAGATCATGCCCGAGACAAAAGGAAAATCTTTGGAAGAAATTCAAAAGGAATTCGACATATCTTAAGTTAGCTAATGGTCTTGTTTCTTCTGACAATTAACCTTCGAGATTAAATCATTGTTTTTTCGCTTATTTTTTAGCTAATATTATAAAAGCTAGCTGCACAAACAGAGATAGGAAGTGTCAAACCAACAAAAGAATATATTAGTACGTCTTGCATGGATTGCAGTGTTGGTATTACAAGCTTGTAATTTCAAAAATGACAGTCAAGATAATCTACTTTTTTGGTCGTCCAATAATGCGCCGGAAATGGAATTTACCCAAAAGGTAATAAGAGATTGGAACCAAGCACATCCTGATGAACAAATTGATTTCCAGCCAGTTCCTGAAGGACAATCCAGTGAAGAAATTATATTGGCAGCTGTTGTCGGTAGGACCACACCTGATATTTATGCCAGTATGTGGCCAGGGGATGTGCCAATTTATGCCGATGCCAAAAAACTGGTTCCATTAGACACACTGGATGGATTCTTGGAATTTATTTATCAGCGTTGTGATAGTAGTTTAATCGAAGAAATTACCTTCGACGATGGTCATATCTATCAGGTGCCCTGGAAAATGAACCCTCTCATGATGATCTACAATAAAAAGATCATCAATCAACTTGGATTAGAAAAATCACCGGGAACTTATTCAGGGTACCTGGAAGCTGCTGAAAAATTCAAAAAGGACAGGGATGGAGATGGATATGTTGATCAATGGATTGGATATACTGAAGTCAAAGTGATTTGGCGCCAAAGATTGATGAATTTCTATCCATTATACCTTGCCGCTTCAGGTGGCGCTCCACTAATAAAAAATAACAAAGCAGCTTTCAATAATCAACATGCGATTGAGGTGTTTGCATTTCTAGGTGAATTATACAAAAAGGAATATTATTCAAAGGAACGAATGTCAGCAAGACAAGATCCCTTTTTAGCCAGTGATATCGCAACCAAAATAACTGGCCCCTGGGAAATTGAACATTCCAATAAATTTAAACCTGAAGGGTTTGAGTTTGGATTTGCACCTATACCCGTTCCTGATCATTATAAAGGCCCTGTTTATTCATCCGCCGACTCCAAAAGCATTGTAATTTTCGATACCTGTAAAAAGCCAGGAGTGGCCTGGGAATTTTTGAGGACCATGATAGATAGTAAGAATGATCTTCTATTTTTGACATTGTCCAACCAACTACCACACAGGAAGAATCTTCTGGATAACCCCGATTTTTTTAAATTTTTTGAAAATAATCCCATGATGGTACAATTTGCTGAACAAGCAAAGCATGTCAAAAGAGTTGATAATAGCATGGTTTTAAAAGAAGTGCTGGATCTGATCTCCCAGGAATATGAAGCTTCGGTAATTTATGGTATCAAATCACCGGAAGATGCCATTAGCGATGCAGCCAGGGCTGCTGATTTACTTTTATTGAAATGATGAGATCAGAAAGTTAAATATGATTAAGAGCGAAAAAGTCATTCCATACGTATTAGTATCTCCGTATATTTTCCATTTCTTGCTTTTTGTAGCTTATCCGGTAGTTTTCTCAATAATTTTGACTTTTAATAAATGGAACATCATATCACCAATGGAGTTCACAGGGTTTAGAAATTTCTCCATATTGTTCCAGGATAAATTTTTCTTTAAATCTATAGTAAATACACTTTGGTTCCTGGTGAT
>JAPUIM010000043.1 GCA_027297025.1 Bacteroidota bacterium
TTTGGATTATCGGTGGGAAGGCAACCTATCAGATACCAGGGCGGAATGCTGATTGATGATAACATTGATGCGATGGGTATTTCGAAAATAAACCTAAAGCCCCGAGGCGCGGTTAATTATCGAAGCACCTTTCTATGGGGTTGGAATGAGATCAATCGAAGCAACCTCCCCTCGGATGATAATAGCGCTTCCCTTTTTGGATGGTTTAATGAGATTGATTGGCGGGCCAGCACAGTGGCCCTGGACCTCATTTTTATCAACGCCAATGGCCTTACCGGCGATGGGATTTATACCGGTGTAAGCGCCATCCAGCGAATAGGGAGGTTCAATACTACGTTGCGGGTTTTGGGCTCACTCCCAATTGGAGAAGAAACAATTCACAACAGTGCAGGGGCCCTGATCTTTACTGAGATCTCATGGACCCCCTACGGAAACAATAACCTGGTATATGCAAATGGCTTTTGGGGTATTAGTTATTTTCGCTCCGCCTCCCGGGATCCAACGACTGGTGGACCATTGGGCCCCACCGGCATATTGTATAGTGCTGTGGGATTAGGCAGATACCCGGCCGCCCTTAGTAACAATTCCGACAATTCTGTGGGTGGAGCTATTGGATATCAACTCTTTTCACATGATACCCGAAAACAGCTCATCCTGGAATTAGGCAGTCGCTATACCCATGGTGGTGTTGGCCAAACAGCAATAGGAGCCGGTGCCAGGGGTCAGTTGGCATTTGGGAGGCGGGGAATCGTTCGATTGGACACTTATGCGGTGTATAGTGATCGGCAACCAATCGGAGAAGCCACTGAGGCCAATTTTGACTATGGGGCGAGGCTCGAGTTGCTGTACAAGTTTTAAAGAGTTAATTAACTTCACAACGACTCACATTCCTCATTTGGGCCCGGTTGTTACAATATTCCTGCTTTTGGTAAATGAGTTGAGACCATGTACAAAGCCTTATTGAGAAGTTGATACTCGCGCAGCAAAAACCATCAGGGAATTAAAAAAAGCATAAAATAAGGTCCCGTTTTGACTTTCAAAAAGTGATATAGTCAGACAGCTAAAAACAAATAGCCAGATAAATACTATAAATAACTGGTTATTGTTTCTTATAGCAATTAATACTGGAGAGAATAAAGTCAATAGAAATAATGTCAGTCCAAATAATCCCAGGCTTAATCCCACTTGTAAAAATTGATTGTGGGCGTTGAGGTACATACTATTCACTCCCATATTGTAGTTTTGGTAGCATTGATTCAAGTAAATTTTATCATCACCGGTGCCCACCCCAAATAGGAGATTATCCTTTATCACCCTAATACTACAGGTCCAATTCACTATTCTCATAGCTACCGCATTGTTTATTTCATCAGTTGGAGAAATTTCAAATTTCTGATTTTCAATTTCCTGAACCATCCTGTATTTTACTATGGGTGAATAGTAAAACATAAAAGTTAAAAAAATCGTAATTATGCCAATTATCCCAAAAAAGGCTTTGTACCATTTTCGCGATAAAAAAGCATAAAACAGGTAAAAATAGAAAGTCGCTACAAAGGCCAGTATGCCTCCTCTTGATGACAGCTGTACGATGAAGAGGGTAAAAATAGCTATTATGAAAATTCCCAATCCTTTTTTTATAAAGGACCAGGACTTCCAGTGTCTGATCAGAATTGTAAGTATTATAAATACGGCAAAACCTAAATAAAGTGAGAAATAAGCAGGTGGTAAATCCAGGAATGAGCTCAACTCATTGTAGGCGAAATAATTCCAATCTAAATCAGCACCTGGATTATTTTGCAAAAACTTTTCAATAGTATATGCGTTCCAATTCCTGGATCCATGTAAAATATCATGGACAAAAATCATACGATATAAACCATACAACAGAGAAGAAACAACAGCAATAAAACAGCCAAGTACAAATCCCTTTAAGATTCGCTGGTACCTGTAGTGGTTGATTTTGGGTCCAAATCCTATCACCACTGGGAAGATCAAGAGAACCAGTTGGGTCTCTAAGCGGCCCATCCCTTTGGACCAATCGGAAGTATAAAGCATGCCAATAACATACAACCCATAGAAAAAAACAAAAAGTAATGCTTGACCTGTTAAGATATTGCCTATTCGGAAATAATCTTTGTTAATTCCTATGAACCAGGCTGAAATCAAACTGCCTATAGCCACGTTAGTGGCTGCCCTATCAAAAGGCATGGCCATTGCGATTAAAATAAGACTGACATAATATATGTCCTGACTAAACCTGAACCGGTTAAACGTATTTATAGTATTCACCAGGTAGGCTTGAAATTTCATTTTACCGGCTGCATCAAATAAAGAAAATACTTTGTGTCAGGGGTTTTTCTGGAGGGCCGGAATTCCTCTACAAGCTGAATATTGAGGTGGCCAAAAATTTTGTGTGTTTTCAGTTGTTCAGGGGTTAACCAGGTAAACAAGGCTAGAGGCAATAACCTATGAAGGTCGGGAGCAAAAGAAGGATCCCATACTTTTACTTCACGGCCAATTGACCATATGAACTTTGGATTCATAGGGCCTATGCTGTATAAATCCAATCTTTGTACAGTTTCAAGATGCCTCACACTTCCAAAATCCTTATAGGCTTGGTTTTTAATGGGATTGTAAAGCATGAAATGTGCCAATACATTGGTAAGACACATAAAAAGGGCTATTGAGAGAAATATATGTAAAATCCTCTTTCGGAAATAGCTAAACCATAAGGCAATGACAAAACCAATGGTTGTTAACAAGGGAAAAATTATTTGAGAAATAGTTGCCTCATGATGCATTTCCCGCCACCAATAAATTCCTATTGGCAATAACAATGAGGCAATGCTTAGCAAAACCATATTGATTTTTAACAGCAGCTGATCATCAGTTTTTTGCCTTCCCTTTCCAAATACTTCAATGAGATAATTGAAATAATAACCCACCATAATGGATAGGGGTATCAAACAGGGAATTAGATAACGTTCTTTTTTTTCTGGAATTACCGACAACAAAAAAATAGTGAGTAAAAGCCAGGCCAAGATCATCTTGTATTCTCGTTTTTCTTCTAACTTCTTTGAGATATAGGGTTGGACTAATGTAATGATGGCAAAAGCAGTCCAAATGCCGGTCTGTGTGGTAAATCCCCAATAAAACCAAAAAGGTTCTACATGCCGCTCCAACCACTGTGTGGATTCGTGGTTGAGAGTAAACCATAGATTTTCGGGTATATGATACCACACATACAAAGGCCAGGGAAGACTGATCAATAAGGTTATCAAGATAGCTAAAAGGATTTCCCTCCACCTGGACAGCAGCGTATGATATCCAAAAAAAATTATATAGCCAATCAGAAATGGCAAAAGCAGCCCATAGAAAGAAACTGGCCCCTTACTCATCAAGGTCAAGCCCCAGAAAAGGCCAACTAAACACCAAATGCCATAGGCAGAGCATATCCTTTTCATACCCATGAGCATGAAAGCCATGGCCAGCAACATGAAGCTGTTAGTAAAAATATCCCAGCTATTGGACCTCCCCATGTTAATTATCAGAAAGCTGGTGGCTAAAACCACTGCTGACAAAAATGGTAACAAGGGGTTTTGGCTTATTTCTCTGGTAAAAATAAAAAGGGCAAACACCATCAAACTAGCTATGAGTGCCCCAGGAATTCTTAAGCTGGAAATGTCTCCTGTATCTCCGGCTATGATAGCTGTTATGGCGGTCAACCAGGTAGGAAGAGGAGGTTTGGCCAAACGGGGTTCACCATTTAATGTAGGCAACAGCCAATTGCCGTGAACTACCATCTCCCTGGCTGTAACCAGGTTTCTGGCTTCCATAATATCAGGTATGGTATCACTGCGATTGGTAAAAAAAATAAGCACACAAACAACTACCAAAAAGGTGAACTGGACTCTTAGCTTCATGCGCTAAAAAGGATTATGAGTTTTTCGATATCTGATTAGTGATTTTAAACTCCTTCACCGATTTGGCAATTAAAAAAATGTTTCTCAAATAAATGGCCAGTCCAAAAATATGACCTAAAAACAATACAGGATCGCTTCTGAAAATAGCGTAGGTAATAATCATGGCTGATCCTGAAGCACTTATGATCCAAAACCCAAGGGGTAGTACCGATTTATTCATGCGTTCGGAAATAATCCATTGATATACAAAGCGCAATACAAATATGATCTGCGCAGCAGAACCCCACACAAAAAGCCCTGTCGGTATATCGTTGTTTTCCACAATGTATTGAAAACTATGGATATCGCCCCACCATAACCAGGCGAAAGCTATCACCGGAAAAGATAGGGTCAAAATTCGAAACCACAGAGGAATGTAACTCCAAGCCTGTTTAAATCTGAGGTTTCGGATATAAATGAAGTAACCGATTACCTGTCCTCCTATGATAACAAAATCATTTCTTAGCATCCCATAAACAATCAGTAAAAAAGATGCAAATACACTTAATTGCCAGAAAATAGTGGGAGAAATTACTTTTCCGGCTTTTTCCGAGCCCCACCACTGGATCAACAAACGGGCACTGAATAATGCTTGGGCAACGAATCCCAGTGAATAAATATAATAATCCGGCATTAGAAAAAATGGGTGTAATCTTCGCGCTCCACAATTTTAATTGACTCACTACTCTGGTCAATTACTCGGTATTTTATAAACCTGTGACGCATCCAATAAAAAGCCAAAGTATCAAAAAACGGTCCCACCAGTCGGTTGCGTAAATGATATTTGGAGGTCCCGGCGTACCTGGAGTAATGGTCAATTTCTATTTGCTTTACCGAACCTCCCAATAATTGTACTAAAGCAGGTATAAAACGGTGCATCCCGTCAAAGAATGGAATTCTTTTGGCATAGTCCGTTTTCATTATTTTCAATGGACAACAAGTATCCTCTATGCCATCATTGATGACCAATCTCCTAAAGCTATTGGCAATTTTTGAAGAAACTTTTTTAATCAAGCCGTCCGACCGGTTTCTCCGTATCCCATTGACCATGTTATACTCCGGTAGGTAAGGAAAAAAGTGAAGAAAATCCAGAGGTTTGACTTGAAGATCGGCATCAATATATCCCACTAAATTTGTACTGCATAAATCTATTCCGGTTTTGATGGCAGTACTTAATCCATAATTTCTATCTAAGGAAACAAATCGAAACTTGGGGTTTTCCAGACAAATTGATTTTATCAATTCCAGGCTACCATCGTCGGAACCATCGTCAATAACCAGAAAAGTGGAATCAATAGGAGATTGTTTTAAGAAATTTTCCCCTTCTTTTTGAAACTGAAGTAAGTTTTCAATCTCATTGTAAACAGGTACGATAATGGTTAGTTCATAAGAATCCATCGAAACAAAGGTAGTCGTTTTGAAGTACAATGGCATACCAAAATTATAGCCAACAACTTGGAGCCATTTAGAATAGTCGATTTGAACTTAGTCAAAGTCAACCAACGATTTGGGAGTTTTGAGCGTGTTGGTTTAAAAAAATCCTGCTCTGATTAAATTGTAATTTTTACTTTAAAACCTAATTTTAGGATAAATCCTGGTCAATAAATAGGAATAGAAAAATCAGGATTAGAGAACCACGGATCATGAAAAGGGAATTATTATTGATTGTTGTACTCTTTATTCTTTGCGGAAAAGTTCTAAGTCAAAATGGTTCTCCTTACCAATCAAACTGGCACAGAGAGCTAGGACTCATACTAGCAGGTTCAGGACTACTGACTACTGGGGTGATATTGAACCAACAAATTGAACCGCTTACAGCCGAACAAGTATCAATACTGAGCAGGGATCAGGTTTGGGCATTTGATAGGTCTGCCACCTATAATTATTCACCCAATGCTGCCAAAACCAGTGACTGGCTGCTAATAACAGGCTATATTTCCCCGTTGACTTTGTTAGCTTTCAAACCCTTTCGGTCCAACTATTCAACAATCGGTTTAATGGCACTGGAGGTCGTGTTGATCAACCATGGTATCACCACAATCTTAAAAGGTTCTTTTAGAAGAATTCGTCCATTTGTCTACAATAGTTCAGTACCAATTGAACAGAAACTTGAAAAATCTGCAAAAAGATCTTTTTTCTCAGGGCATGTTTCCAATTTCACAAGCCTCACATTTTTTACCGCAAAAGTTATTGCTGATCATAGTAATAATAAACATTTGGTGATAGCGGTTTGGGCCACTGCTATTTCCACCTCAGCCTTGATGAGTTATTTAAGGTTTCATGCGGGCAAGCATTTTCCCACCGACGTCATTGCCGGGTATACTGTTGGTGCCTTGGTCGGTATTATGATCCCCCAAATGCATAAAAAAGTGAAGAAAGATCGGCTGGTCTATTACCCTTATTATTTTTCGGATTCATTTGGTTTAAGCCTTTCTCTTAAATTGAATTAACAATTTCTCGGAATTTATATTATCCTCCGACCAACCATTTCGCTCTTTGCCGCGTACTGGGTCAAAATCAGGATGAAAATTTGTTATGATAAGACTAGACGTTTCGATGCATAATTTTCCAAGGATTTTGATAAAGTGAAAGTGGAAAGTATTAAGGGCTCTTGGGAGGCCGGCGTGGACGGTGCAGAACCGGGAATTCTCATGCCGGCCAACCCTCTGCCCGGAATGATCTATCGCCCAAAATTTTACGAGAATGAAGCAGAGGATAATCTTAGTATTGCTGCTTAACCTCAAACAATATCTATTGTGTAACCTTTTGAAAATCAATGTTTATTGATAAATTGATATAGACCGACCAACTATTTTCAAATTTTCCACGTGTTGGTTGAGAATTCCCGGATCATGGCGGCTGTTGAAAGTGATAAGAACCTAAATAAACTTCTAGATGCCTGTAACAAAGGCCATAGGAGTAGTCAGGATGAGCTATATAAAATGTTCTACGGATATGCTATGAGTATTTGTTTGAGGTATTCACGGGACCGGGAGGAGGCCAAAGAGATATTGAACGATGGGTTTTTGAAGATATTTACCAAGATCCATAAATACACCATGGGATTGTCCTTTAAAGGATGGTTAAGAAGAATTATGATCAATTCGGCAATAGATCATTTCAGACGCAATGAAAAGCATTATCACCATGTGGATATCACCTATGCCAAAACCGAAGAGATCAATGAAAACGCCATTGCTCTAATTTCGGAAAAGGAAATTTTTGGGGCCATTCAGGACCTGCCTCCCTCCTACCGAATGGTTTTTAATCTATTCGCTATTGAAGGATTCAAGCATGAGGAAATTGCTCAAAAACTCAATATAGGTGTAGGAACTTCCAAGTCCAACCTTGCCATTGCCAGGACTAAATTGAAAAGAAAGTTATTAATCCAAAATCAAGAAAGGAATATCGGGAATGGATGATAAAAGTTTTGATAAATTTTTAAAGGATAAGGTCGAGAACTACCAGGATCCCACCTTTGATGAAAGTGCATTGAATGCCCTTCACCAACGGATGGATGCTTTGGGTTACGGTACACCTTGGTATGTGCGGTATAATGGGGCAATCATGACTGCCGCCGCCTTGACCCTATTCACACTGATCAATTTCTTTATTCTAAGGTATTACAACCAACAAGACCAGACGGAACTGGTTGCAGAGGTCGAAGGATTAAAAGGAGATCGAAAGCAGATACTTGATATGCAGCAACAGATAGTCGCCATGGGTACTATACATAGGGACACCGTGTACATTTATAATGAGGCCGAATTGTTGTACTACCAGCGAAAAGTGGCGGAAATGGATCGGTCGATAACCTCACTCCAGGCATCACAAATTTCAGCGCCAAGTACCGTGGGAAATTTGATCTATCTGGGCAATGGGGGCTCTA
>JAPUIM010000430.1 GCA_027297025.1 Bacteroidota bacterium
GTCTCTTCATGGCTGGTCATCACCGCTTTTTCGAAATTCTGTAATATATGGCTGCGAAGATCCAATGCATGAGGGATCTGCTTTAAAGGAAAAGCTAGTTTTTCAATCTGTTTCTGGCCAAAATAGTTTGTTCTGGAGCCACTGGCAATTACCAGGTAGTCATAATGCAAATCCGCGACGGAAGTTTTAACCAAATGATTGTCAGGATCGATACCGTTTACCTGTGCCATCCTAAAATAAAATTCATTATCGCTTTCCAGAATTTTTCTCAAAGGTCCTGCAATGGAATCAGGCTCTAAACCGGCGGTGGCCACCTGGTACAATAGCGGCTGAAAAGTGTGATAATTATTGCGGTCCACCATTACTACCTGGATATGTTTTTTACCAATGGTTTTGGCCAGGTTGATACCGGCAAATCCACCTCCAATAATTACTACCCGGGGTTTCTCCGAATCGGGTATTCTTATTGCTAATTCAGCGTCTTTATTCATTTTCTAACAATATACCGAGATTCAACCAAAATTGTTGCTTATTTTAAATACCACCCAAACAACTTTTACGTTACTTTTATTTAAGAGTATCCTAACGGAACTCTTTCCAGAATAATTTGCTTATGCTTATAGGCAAATATTAAAAATTCGTAGTTAATAAATTTTAATGTTTTGGTTGAAATAGGAAATGCCCAATGCGGCATTTCCTATTTTTTTGCATCCCAGGACTTATACCATAAAGGTCTTTAACTTTTTATTTCCTCAGGCAAGAAGTAAATTCATTACTGTTTCATTAGCCTGAATTTTAGCCGTGAAATATTTTGAATCCAAAAAGAAGTAGCTTTGGAGTATGCTTTTATTCTGGATCTGGATGATTTAATCAGTAGATTTAAGTGGAGACCAAATTCATAGATGAAAACCCAAATTGAGAAATTATCCCATATATGGCTGGGTTGGCTTGGGATTGATTGGGCTTTTTTGGTGGCTCAACTGGAACCTGGAAGGACTGCGAACCCATTGGGGATTCTTCCCCCTATGGCTAGGATATTGTTTGTCTATGGATGGTTTGGTATTCCTAAGGAAAAGGGATTCTTTGATTCACAGAAACCTCAAAATATTCCTGGGATTATTTGTGGTTTCCGCCCCGGTGTGGTGGCTATTTGAATTGATCAATGCCCGCACCCAATATTGGGTGTATACTGCCCGGGATCAATTCAGTGACTTGGAATACTATTCCTGGGCCAGTCTGAGTTTTTCCACGGTAATACCGGCAATTTTCGAAACCACTGAGTTGGTTTCAACTTTCAACTGGATTAAAACACTATCTTCAGGACCAAGAGCGGGAAGAAGGCCCCAAACGGTAACGGGATTTTTTTTAAGCGGGTGGTTAATGTTAGCCGCATTATTGATTTGGCCTCAGTACACTGCGCCCTTCATGTGGGTGTCCCTTTTTTTTATATTTGATACAGCTAATTACTGGTTGGGTTATCCTTCCCTTATTGCCTTTACTCGCGAAGGTGATTGGAAACCGGTGGTTTCCTTATGGGTTGCCTCTTTGATTTGCGGATTCTTCTGGGAATTTTGGAACTTCTACTCCGATCCTAAATGGCTGTATAAAATCCCTTTGGTAGATTTTTGGTACATTTTTGAAATGCCTCTTATTGGATATTTGGGGTATTTGCCTTTTGCTCTGGAGGTTTTTGCCCTCTACCACTTATTGGTATCAGCTACCGGAATTGGTAAATCTTCCCTGCACCTTAGTCTGTTTTCTTATTAGTGTTGGTCTTTACCTTGATCGCATTCAACTTTTTAAAGGTAGCAGTAATGGCCAGCTGTCTGCTGGTAGGGATCCAAACCTGCATTACTAATAATTTTTAGGTTAAATGATGATATTAATCCGATGAGAATTTAGCTCTATAACGATAATAGGTTTGATAGAACTTAAAACATGGGGGCAGAGCACGAAAGCACATCCATATCAGTATAGCCATCCAAACTCCCTCCACATTCAAATCTATAGCATCGAAAATGAGTACGAAAGGTAGGAAACCCAATAATGTAGCCACTAAAAGGGTGTTTTTTAGAAATTTAACCTGACCCAGCCCAATGAAGAGACCGTCGAAAATAAAGGCAATGGCGTTGATAGGTTGTGATAAGATCATTAGCCAAAAAAAGGATTTAAAAATTTGTATGACCGTTGGATCTTTGATAAAGAATGTAGGTATCAAATGATACCCCGCTAGATACATCAGTGACAATACAATCATCAATAATACACCTATCTTCAGCAGCTTCATGGCCAAGTGAAATATCCCTGCCTTGTCCCGGTGGCCTGATAGTTTTCCTGCCAAGACTATTGCTGCGTTTTCATAACCATTTAAAAAAAAGGCGGAAAACACCCAAATATTAAGAACAATGGTGTGGGCGGCTATATGTTCATCGCCGTAGGAGGTAGCAAAACGATTGGCTACAAAAAAGGTAAGAGTCAATGCAATGGTTCGGGTGATCATTTGGAGGCTCATAGTAAGCAGGTTCAGGGTTTCCGGATTGAGCTTACGTATGTTAAGATCCGGTCTAAATCTGATCCAGAGAAAACCCAGTGAGGTTACCAACATAATTATTTGTGCACACAGGGAAGCATAGGCGGCACCACTCACTCCCAATGAGGGAATCCAGCCGGGGATACCCCAGACCAAAGCGAAATCCAGGATGATGTTCACAATACTGCCCAGGAAAGTGATATACATGATCCAAAAGGTGTTTTGATACCCTTTAAAAACTCCAAAAACGGTAAAGGTTGCCAAAGAGAAGGGGAAACCAATGGAGCGGATTTGATAGTATTGAACCGATAGGTCGAGTAGCCTACCATCAGCTTTGTATAATTGGAATATTTGCATAGAGAAGGGTGCCGTTCCTATATAGCACAGCAATCCTATAACTGCACTCAATAAAATAGCCTGTGGGATCAAGGAAGAAACTTTATTCAACTCTCCTTTTCCCAGGTGCTGGGCAATAATGGAAGCCAATACTGCTCGCATGGATGCGAATATCCAAAACAACAACATAAAAATTGAAGTGCCCAAACCCACTGCCCCCACCTCCTGGGCACCCAACCTACCTACAATAGCGGTGTCGGTAATAGATAAAATTGGTTCAGCCAAACCGGCCACCGTGGCGGGGAGCGCAATGCGATTAATCTCCCTGAAAGTGATTGTGCTCAATATTCAAAAAATAACTTAGGCTCGAAAAATATGCATTTGACTTCAACAAGTGGAGTGAAATAATCCTCCTACTGAATGATCCTTCCTCAACTGGTTGTAGATTTCAATGGCTTTTTCAGTCTGTAGTATCTGATAGGATATGCCCTTTTTATCCAACCATTTCAACGTTTCAGGACTTACCTGGAGTCGTTGATAAAACCCCTTGGACAATATAATGATCTGTGCTCCATGTTGCACCAGTTCCTCCACATCGTTGGGTTGGATGCCGGGCACATGACGGGTACCTGTTTCGTTCCAGTCCCATTCCCGTGATCCACCCGGATAAAGTTTGGCATCCTTGAAGGGTTTGATATTCCCCTCCACTTCCAATATTCCCCAGCTAAAGTGATTGATTTTTGGAGACTTATGTGATTCCACGTTTAGTCGATTTATTATAAAGATAAGAAATGTGAGGCATATCCATTCATCAAAGATTTGCATGATATCCATTGGATTTTGTGATCTATATCATTTTTGATATCC
>JAPUIM010000431.1 GCA_027297025.1 Bacteroidota bacterium
GTTATTATTGGAAATAATAATATGTTCAGCATGCATGGGGTGATCTTTGAGATTAGCGGGTTTGATAGGTTGAAAGGTGGCTCCACTTACATGTAGGGTCAGGTAGTCAATTTGGATACCTTTTTTTGCCAACTCTTCCAATTGTGGCTGGGTGAAGTGAAGGCCTGCTGTAGGTGCTGCTACTGCTCCTTCATACCGGGCGTAAACGGTTTGGTATCGTTCTTTATCTAATGATACGGTTTCCCGTTCAATGTAGGGAGGTAAGGGAATTTTGCCAATAGTTCCAACTATTGCTCCAAACTGAATTTCAGGATCGTCCCATGTAAATTCTACCAGATGTTTTTTTTTGTCAAGCAATTTGGCATAGAGCGTTTCTTGCTTGGTACCGATATTTAGGTTCCGAGTTAAGGGTTGGTCCGCTTTCCACTTTTTAAGATTTCCTATTATACAAAACCAGGTACATTTCCTGGTAGTCTTCATTACCTCCTCGATGATTTGTGAAGAACCAGCCGGTTGCAATAAAAAGATTTCAATTCGGGCACCCGTTGGTTTTTCAAAAAAAATCCGGGCTGGAATAACTTTGGTGTTGTTGAAAAACAATAAACTATTGGAAGGAATAAGATCAATTAATTCCTTAAACACATGATGTTTGATTTCCCCCCGGTCATAAAAAAGTAATTTGGAATCATCGCGATCCTTTAGAGGGAATTGAGCAATACGCTGTTGAGGCAAGGAGTAATCAAATTGATTTGGATTAATATTTTCCCAATTTGGGGGATTCATTGAATAGCGTCGATTCTAATTAAGATTTATATCCAACAAAAAAAATCCTGGTTCAAAATAAACCAGGATCCTCAAAATCTTAGCAGGTTACTGATCAGGACATATCTTCAGATTTTTCATCCCCTTCGCCTACCGGTTCTACAGCGGTGGTGATGCTGCCTATGTCATATTCCTCTACGTATCTCAGGTAGCAAGGCTTTTCATTTCTGAGTAAGTCCAGTACCGGGTAAAAGTCTTCAGCACTGTAGTGACAGGACACATATCCGGCAGCTTTTTGTTCATCGGAATCAGGCATGGTTTCGTCCTTACGGTGAAAATAAGCCCCACCCAGTAGCTTGTCTCCATGACCTCTTAATCCTATTATGGCTTTGTACATGTAGTCTTTGACATTTTTAGCCCCGGCATAATAATAGACTTCGTATCCTTCTATTTCTTCAACAAATGGCATAGTTTAATTACCTCCTTTCGATTGATTTTTTAATTTTGACATAAAATACGGTAAAAAATAGGAACTGCAAAAAAATCTTTAAAAAGTTTAATTTAAAGGATTGTAAAGCCGTGGACTAAACATTAGCCTGAGTTTCTTTATTTTTGGCACCCGGCTTAAAATTTCAAGTAACTCAATGACCCTTGCTAGCAAGAATAAAAAAGCATAAGCTAATATTTAATTCCCCTGCAGGTACTTCCAGGGGAGTAATGACTGATCGTGATAGTTGGTTCTTAATTGTCAAATCCACTAGAAAAGGCAAAAATCAAGGAATAGGAGAGTGTGCGCCACTTAAGGGATTAAGTATTGACCCAATTCCCAAATTTACAAAGAAGCTCCTGGAAGTGGCGGAAAAATTTGAACATCTGTCGATGCCAAAGGATCGGAAGCATATAGACGAGCTGGCGGAGAAACTGGCACCTCCTGAATTCCCATCAATAAGATTTGGAATTGAAACGGCCTTGCTGGATTTATTGAATGGGGGAAAAAGGATACTATTTCACAATGATTTTGTAAAGGGAATTGAAAAAATCCCCATAAATGGACTTATCTGGATGGGAGACAGGCAATCTATGCTTGACCAGATTAGCGAACTTATTGCCAAGGGATTTAGTTGTTTGAAGATGAAAATTGGCACTTTGGATTTTGAAACAGAATGTGAACTGTTGCATACGATAAGGGAACAATTCCCCAGAAATGAATTGGAAGTAAGGGTGGATGCAAATGGCGCTTTTTCACTACCTGAGGCCCATGTAAAACTGGAAATACTTTCGGTATTCGATCTTCACTCTATTGAACAACCGCTTGCCCCAGGCCAAATTGCGGATATGAAGGAACTGTGTGAAAAAAGCCCGGTGCCAATTGCCTTAGATGAAGAATTGATTGGCACCAACCAAACGGTGGATAAAGAATCGTTATTGGGAACATTAAAACCCGCCTATATTGTATTGAAACCCACTCTGTTGGGGGGAATGAGATCCACTCAGGAATGGGTAGAAGTTGCCAACAAACTAGATATTGGATGGTGGATCACTTCGGCGCTGGAATCCAATGTTGGACTTAACGCTATCAGTCAATTCACCTATTATCTCAATCCGAAAAATTATCAGGGTTTGGGTACCGGTCAGTTGTATAGGAATAATTTCCCTAGTCCGTTATTGGTGGATAATGGCTTTTTAACTTATGATATAAAAGGTGAATGGGAATTGTCCGAGCTCTTACAAGAAACCTAAATTGATTTCCTCAATTCAAAGATTGTGATCTCCGGGGCAATTCCGATGCGTCCGGGGAAGCCTATAAATCCGTATCCTCGATTCACATACAAATATTGACTTCCCTCTTGATAAAGATCTGCCCATTCCTCGTACATGTATTGGGCGGGACTCCATTTGATGGTTTCGGTTTCCACTCCAAATTGCATTCCATGGGTGTGTCCAGCAAACATCATATCGATCTCAGGAAAGTCATTCAATATTTGCCCTCTCCAATGGGTAGGATCGTGAGATAGCAGTAATTTAACCGGTGCTTCCTCGGTACCTGCCACCGCTTTTTTCAAATCCCCATATCGGGGAAATCTAGTGATCCTGCTCCAGTTCTCTACTCCGATAATCGCCAGTTGTTCGTTGCTTTGAGTCAAGAGATGGTTGGAATTGGTTAGTAATTTCCACCCGAGTTGCTGATGAGCCTGTTTTACCTCCTGGAGGTTTTTCTTCTTTTCGGACATACTTGGCCAACCTACGTAATCGCCATAATCATGATTTCCCAAAATAGAATATGTACCCAGCGGCGCTTTTACCTTACTGAATATATCAATATATTCATTGACCTCATTGGCCCGGTAGTTGATCAGATCCCCGGTAAAAAACATAAGGTCACACTTTTCAGCGCTAAGCATTTCAATACCTCCTTTTACCGCGGTTTTATTCCAAAAGCTTCCCGTATGGATATCAGAGATCTGGCCAATGCGCAATCCATGGAAGCCGGAGGGTAAATTGGGTAGATGAATGACCTTTCTTCGTATCCGGTAATCATAGGCTCCGTTAATCGCTCCCCAACTCAGGGCAGCCAAGGGAACCGTGGCCAAGACGATGCCAGTTTGCGCCAGAAATTTAGAACGGGCAATGGAAGTACCGCTCAATTTCCTAGGGGAGTTAGGCAAATGTAAATACGCATAAAGCTTAGTCTTGGCCAACTTCAGCAAATGGATGATATCATCGAGCAGTAGAAATAGAATTATAAATATTTTTGCTACGTATTGAATAGTCAAACCAGAGGCGATTATAATTCTAAGACTATTGGCAAATTTTACGGGCAGGCCCAAATAATAGATCAACATTCCCAATATAAATGTCAAGGAAATGGACCAGTACAGCCATTTGATAGACTTTTTCCAAGTTGGGGAAAACCTTTGAATAGCAATCCTGATGCCCCGATAGACATAAAGATCCACGGCCACCAATAATAATGCAAATAAGGGTATGAATTTAACCATTAAGATAATAGGTGATGGAACCTATGAGACAATTAAAAATTTGAGTTGATTTATCATCGAAGTATCCCGTATAGTTCTGTTTGAACAGACACTCAGTTATAGGTAATTTTCCAAAAGTTGCTTTTTCACCTGTTCCATGCCCTCGGTGGCTTTTTCCTTTATCAAAAATAAATTATCCAAGGGTATCATAGTTGGCATATTAGGATCAACCACAAATTTCGGAACATCTTTTTCCACATAGTCCAATAATCCAGCTGCTGGATACACCTGTAATGAGGTCCCAACCACCAGGAATATCTCAGCAGTCAATGTTTCCTCTACGGCGAGTTCCATCATGGGCACCATTTCTCCGAACCACACAATATGAGGTCGTAGTTGAGAGCCTTTTTCACATTTGTCCCCCAGTTTAATTTCCCATCCTTCAATGTCATATACTAATTCCGGATCAAGGGTGCTGCGGGATTTGAAAAGTTCACCATGAAGATGAATCACCTTGGATGATCCTCCCTGTTCATGGAGGTCGTCCACATTTTGGGTGATGATGGTAACATCAAAATATTTTTCCATTTCGGCCAGGATCAAATGTGCATTATTGGGTTTGACCTCCAAAGCCTTTTTTCTTCTTTGATTGTAAAAATTCAGTACCAGTTCAGAGTTTTTTCTCCAACCCTCAGGGGATGCTACCTCCATAACATCATGTCCTTCCCATAGACCACCTGAATCGCGAAAAGTAGATATACCACTTTCCGCGCTTATACCGGCACCGGTTAGTACTACCATTTTTTTCATGAGGGTCAGGAAGTATTGCTGCAAAGATAAGAATCTGGGGTAAAGCAGTCTATCTACGTCGCCTTCCTTTACGGGCTGGTGTCTTTTCTGCTAATTCAAGACATTCCTCCAGGGTTAGATCTTCCGGTTTCTTATCCCTAGGGATTTTCACATTTTTCTTACCCACTTTAATATAAGGTCCCCATCGGCCATTAAGAATATGGACTTCCGGATTTTCATCAAATGATTTTATGTGTTTTTCTGCGTCGATTTTTCGTTGCTGCAGGATAATTTCTTCCGCCCTTTCAATATTGATGGAAAGAGGATCTTCATCCTTATCGATAGAATAAAATTTATCTTTGTGCCTTAAGTAAGGGCCAAATTTACCGATGGCAGCTACTATCTGCATACCTTCAAATTCACCGATAGTATGGGGCAGTTTAAACAAATCCAATGCCTCCTCCAGGGTGATATTTTCAATAAGCTGTCCTTTTCGCAAACTGGCAAATTTGGGTTTCTCTTCACCATTACCATCGCCAATTTGCACAATTGGCCCGTATCTACCCAACCTGGCAATTATCACTTTTCCTGATTCAGGATCAGTGCCAATTTCCCGGCTTTTTCCCACTTCAGATCGGTCGATGTTTTCGGTTGCCTCTACCTGATTGTGAAAACCGCGATAAAAAACACTGATCATTTGATCCCATTCTTTTTGACCTGATGCTATTTCATCAAACTCCTTTTCTACTTTAGCAGTAAAAGAGTAATTGATAATATCGGGAAAATGTTCTACCAAAAAGTCATTTACTACCATTCCGATATTGGTGGGAAATAACTTATTTTTTTCCAGTCCTGTGATCTCCTTTTTTTGGACCTGATCTATTTGACCATTTTCTAAAACCAATTCCTGATAAGCCCTCTCTTGTCCATCTCTATATTCTTTAATCACATAACCCCTTTTTTGAACTACACTGATAGTGGGGGCATAGGTAGAAGGACGACCAATCCCCATTTCTTCCAATTTCTTCACCAGGCTTGCTTCGGTATATCGGGCAGGAGGTCGGGTAAATCGTTCACGGGCCAACATATTATTTAAGGACAGGATTTGACCTAAACTTAAGGGAGGTAGTATATTGCCACCACCTTCAACGGGATCTTCTTCATCAGTGGATTCAATATATACCTTTAGAAATCCCTCGAATTTCATGACTTCTCCGGTGGCTATTAAATTTCGATCGAGGGTTGATATGTCTATGGTGGCAATGGTCTTTTCCAACTGGGCCTGAGCCATTTGAGAGGCAATAGCCCGTTTCCAAATTAGCTCGTATAACCTTTGTTCATTCCTATCAGATGATACATTTTGCAATGAAAAGTTGGTGGGTCTGATGGCTTCGTGGGCCTCCTGTGCACTGGATGATTTAGTTTTATATTGACGAGTATGAACATACTGGGTCCCAAAAGAATTTCCTATCTCCGTTTTTGCACTACTGATAGCTTCTTGTGATAGATTTACAGAATCCGTGCGCATGTATGAAATCTTGCCAGCCTCATATAGTCTTTGAGCCAAAGTCATGGTTTGGGCTACGGAAAACCCCATTTTTCTACTGGCTTCTTGTTGCAAGGTGGAGGTTGTAAAAGGGGGTGCAGGAGATTTGGTCAATGGTTTTGTTTCCAGATTTTTTATTCTAAAAGCGGCCCCCTTGCATGACTCTAAAAACTGCTGTGCCGCACCGGTATCAGGCAGTTTTTCCTGAAGTTCGGCAATCAGCTTTTTGCCATTTTCCAAGCCAAATGTAGCAGTTACCTTAAATGAAGATTGTGAGCGGAACTTATCGATATCCCGCTCTCTTTCAACTACCATGCGAACAGCTACCGACTGCACCCTTCCAGCCGATAAACCAGTTTTGATTTTTTTCCAAAGAATTGGAGAAAGTTCGAAACCAACCAATCGATCCAAAATCCTACGGGCTTGCTGAGCATTGACCAAATCTTCATCGATATCCCGGGGATTCTCCAACGCATTGATTATAGCGGTTTTGGTAATCTCTCTAAAAACAATTCTTTTAGCCCGATCGTTCTCTAACTTCAGGGCTTTCATCAAATGCCAGGAAATGGCTTCGCCCTCACGATCGTCATCACTGGCCAGATATATCATTTCAGA
The DNA here is from genome assembly GCA_027297025.1 of Bacteroidota bacterium. GTDB lineage: Bacteria > Bacteroidota > Bacteroidia > Cytophagales > Cyclobacteriaceae > JAPUIM01. Next base: position 6,691 of record JAPUIM010000431.1, read on the forward strand.
TTCTTTTACCAGCTTTTTGAGTTTCTTGATTACCTCTAGTTTATCTTTTGATACCTCATAGGTGGGTTTGAAACCATTTTCAATATCAATGGCTTTGTCATCTTTGGGTAAATCCCTCACATGACCGTAACTGGAAGCAACTTTAAAATCTTTACCCAAATATCCTTCAATGGTCTTGGCTTTGGCTGGTGATTCTACAATAACTAGGTTTTTGGACATAGGGGTACTTCTGATTCGAAAATCCCAAATATCAATAAAAAATTTTAATAATAACAAGTACGGTAATTGATTATGTTCATTATATTTAGTTAAACAATCCAAGAAGATAACCATACAAACTTGATAAGAACCTTATTTTTAGTGAGACATGCCCAGGCTGCTGAATCCTCTGAAGGAGAGAAGGACTTGGATAGGGAGCTAACATCGAAAGGCAAAATGGATGCCCGGCATTTGGGGAAATACTTGTTTAAAAATCTCGAGAACCCGAATATAATTTTATCCAGTAAAGCCGACCGGGCCCGTGAGACTGCAGAAATAATTGCTGAACAACTGAAATTTGACAATGAAATGATCACTCTCCATTCAGAAATGTACGATGCCTCAATCCGGATATTACTGGAGGTGGTGAACTCATTAAACAGCGAGTTTGAATCTGCTCTATTGGTGGGTCATAATCCCGCTATTTCTTATCTATGTGAATACTTGACCAAATCTGATTTCAATCATATTTCTGCAGGAGGAGTGGTAGTATTAGAATTCAAAGATCTTGCCTGGAAAGAAGTGAGCGAGGCAACAGGTAACCTGAAGGTTACTTTTCACCCAGATGAAGAAACAAATGTTTAAATATCTACACGGGATTTTGCATTTTTACTAACTGTTTCATTGACCTTATTTATCTATCCATGGGAGCTTTAGGAAGACATGTTTTGGTAGAATATTATGATTGTGATCCACAATTATTGGATGATGTGGTTTACATTGAAAAAAGTATGGAGATGGCTGCGTTAAAAGCCAATGCAACTTTAATAAATTCGACTTTTCATCACTTCTCGCCTTTTGGAGTATCCGGAGTAATCGTTATTCAGGAGAGTCATTTTGCCATTCATACCTGGCCCGAATACGGCTTCGCCTCAGTGGATCTTTTTACCTGTGGAGAGTCTGTTGATCCCTGGGTTTCTTTTGGTTTATTAAAACAATCGCTTAAGGCCAGTCATGAATCGGCCATGGAAATGAAGCGGGGGGAATTGCGATTGCTGAGTAAAAAGGCTTTGGATATAAAGCAAATGCGCGACACTAAAATGGTCGATTTACAAATTCCCAAACGGACCAGAGACATTTGGTTTACCGAAAGAAATGAAACTACTGCTCTGTCTTTGAAACATGATGGGCAAAAGTTGTTTGAAAAAATTACACCCTTTCAAAAAGTGGAAGTGTATAATACTTTAGAGTACGGTAACATGCTAGCCTTGGATGGAATGGTAATGTGCACTGAAAAGGATGAATATGTATATCATGAAATGATTACTCACGTACCCATGTTGCTTCACCCTGACCCCCAAAAGATACTGGTTATTGGTGGAGGTGATGGGGGAACAGCCAGAGAAATTCTCAAACACCAAGGCGTTGACTCTATAGAACTGGTGGAAATCGATAATGCAGTGGTGGAGGCAAGTAAATTGCATTTACCTACTATTTCTCCAGCCTTTGGTCATTCCAAATTGCAGCTCAAAATAGAAGATGGAATTAAGTTTGTAAAAAATGTAAGTGATGAAAGTTTTGATTTGGTAATTGTGGATTCAACCGACCCTGTTGGACCAGGTGAAGGCTTGTTTACCAAAGATTTTTATCTGGATGTATATCGAATATTGACCAAGCAGGGAATCATGGTGACCCAAAGCGAGTCCCCTCGATTCAATCAATCAGTGTTTAAAGAGATATACCAATGTTACCGTGATATCTTTGGTTTGCATCAGGTGCATTGTTATTTGGCCTACATACCTACTTTTCCCACTGGAATGTGGAGTTTTTCCTTTTGCTCTAAAGGAAACATACATCCAATAAACGATTTGGACCAGGATAGAGTGACTAAATTTATTGATGAGAATCAACTTTCATATTACAATTTGGATGTACATCGTGCAGCCTTTGCACTACCCAATTTTGTGGCTCAACTAATTGAAGTTCAAGTTACGGCTTAAATCAACTTGAAAAAGATTGTTCCAATCAAACATTTTGACCCTAATGGTACCGGGGTAAAAGGTTCCATTTTCGGACTTCCTTATACCCAGGATGAAGCCTCATTGATACTCTTACCTATCCCTTGGGAGGTCACAGCTTCTTATCAAGGAGGTGCGGCCAGGGGACCGGAAGTGGTTTTGGAGTATTCCCCGCAGATCGATTTATTATCAGCAGATATTAATGAAGCCTGGAAATTTGGGATTCACATGCAAGAAATTGACAAAGACTTGATCCGGGAAAATAATAGATTAAGACCTTTAGCCCTTCGATATATGGATTGGATTGAAACTGGGACTCCGTCAACCGGCCTTGATCATAAATCCATTCTTAATGATATTAACCAAGCCTGCTTATCACTTAAAAACCGGGTAAAAGATAGTTCGGATGAATTATTGGATGCAGGTAAAATGGTGGCAACTTTGGGAGGGGACCACAGCACATGTCTGGGTTTGATCGAATCCCTGGCCTCCCGTTATAATCATTTTGCAATTTTGCAAATTGATGCCCACGCAGATTTAAGAGAAAATTACCAGGATTTTGAAATTTCCCATGCCTCAGTAATGAGACATGTACTCAAACAAAATCAAGTAGAGAAGCTGGTTCAGGTAGGAGTAAGAGACCTGTGTCCTGAGGAATGGGCCCTAATCAACCAATCCGGAGATCATATTGTGACGTTCCTGGATCAAAATATCAAAGAAGAGTTATATGAGGGGGGTAATTGGGAACAGATCTGTGAACGTATCATTCGGGTATTGCCGGATCTGGTATATGTCAGTTTTGACATTGATGGACTGGATGCCAGGTATTGTCCTCATACCGGAACCCCGGTTCCAGGTGGTCTGGAGTTTGATCAGGTTAGCTATTTATTGAAAAAATTAGTGCTTTCCGGAAAAAAGATCATTGGATTTGATCTCAGCGAGGTTTCAGGGAGAGGGAAGGAGCAGGAAGATTTCTGGGATGGAAATGTTGGAGCCAGAATGTTGTACCGGTTAGCCGGTTTAATGGCAGTTTCTCAGGGCAAATTGGAATTTATTCATACTTGAGGTTTGAATCCAATTATTAGCATATCATCGGTTTGATTTTGATCGCCCATCCAATCTTCAATTTCCATTTTTAATCTGTCACATTGGTTTTCCATGCTATCCTGATGGTTTTTTTCCAGGAAATTTTTAAATCGTTTGATCATGTATTTCTTATTCTGTTTATCTCCAAACTGATCGGAGAAACCATCGGAAAACATGTAGAAAATATCTCCCTTTTCTACATTCACTAAATGCTCCTTATATTCTTTGTTTTGATCGTTCAATGAATCGGCAATAGCAGATTTGTTACCCCTTATTTCAATGAGTTTATGATCTCTGATATAATAAAGAGGCCTTTTGGCGCCAGCGAAACTCACCAATTTATTTTCCCTATCCAATTTACAGATCGCCACATCCATTCCATGATTGGTATCGGCAAGATCTTGTCCCTTTAAGGTTTCCATGACCTTTTGATCCAACTGGGTTAATATTTCAGCAGGGTTGGTAATATTGTTTTCAATTACAATTTGATTGAGAATTGAGTTACCTATCATGGTCAAAAGGGCTCCGGCTACACCGTGACCGGTGCAATCCACCGCGGCCAGAATATCAAATCCATTTTTCTTGTAGTACCAATAAAAATCACCACTTACAATATCTTTTGGCTTGAAAAAAAGGAAGGATTGTGGCAGGTTTTCCAGAATAGTGTTTTTATGGAGAATTGACTCCTGAACACTTTTCGCATATTGGATACTATCTGTAATATCTTGATTGCGGGTTTCGATGATGATTTTTTGTCGGCTAATTTCAATATTCTGCTCTTCCAGAAGTTTATTCGCCTGTTTATTTTGTACAAGCCTTATATAAGTGAGTACGGCTAATATGACCACAAACAAGAAAACGAAAACAAAGGCAAATATGACTAATTGAGCATTTCGATTTTGCAGACTTTTGTTTTCATTGTCCTTGGCCAGTATTTGATTTTCCTTCTCTTTTTTATCTAATTCATATAATGCTTCCAATTCAGCAAGGCGTTTGCTGCTTTCTGCATTAAACACACTATCCTTTATTACATTTTGCCTCTTTAACGTGAGATATGCCAGCATCAGTTGGTCGGTGGCAAAATACACTTCAGCCATTGAAGCATAAATTTTGGAAAGTAGCGGTTTATCTCCAAGTGTTTTGGAAATTGTTGAAGCTTGATCGAGATAGTTGGTAGCCGATTCAAAATTTGCCTGATTGCGATAATTTTCGCCTATGTTAAACAGGGAATGGGCTTGGCCAAATTTATTTTTATTCTCACGCTCTATTTCAAGGGAACGAAAATAATAGGTCAAAGCTTCATCAAAATCATTCTTGCGGTTAAAGATATTACCTATATTAGTAAGTATGTCAATAGTCTCCGCTTTCCGGCCCAAAGTATTTTGAATTTCTAAAGCTATTAAATATTGTTCCAGGGCTTGGTCATAATCGTTCAAACTATAATAGACATTGCCAATATTGTTTAATGCCTTTACCTGAAATGAAGCTTCACCAAGCTCTTCAAATATGACTAAGGCGTTTTGGAATGATTCTAAGGCTTTCTTAAAATTATTTTTGATGATATATATAACCCCGATATTGCTTAAAGTAAATCCAATGCGTTCCTGATTTCCGATCTCCTGTTGCACTTTTAATGATTGTAAATAGTAATCCAGGGCTTTATCATAATTTCCTAAATTCTTGTAATGAACCCCCAGGTTGTTAAGAGAAATTCCTATTCCTTTTTGGTAGTTGATCTTCTCTGCCAGCTGCAGAGCGCCTTGGGTGTAATTTAAAGCTTTGATGGGCTCGTTGTTGCGATAAGCTTTGTATAATTCATTCAGGACATCCACCTTATCAATATCGTTGACTGTCTTTAATCTATTTTCTAAACTGTCAACGCTGACCTGCGCCACCATTGGATACCAAGATAGGATGAAGATAAAAATTACTCCAAGTATATTAATCAGGGATTTATTCATGATTTTCTATCTCCCACAAAATTCCTGTAAAGGCCGATTAAAAAAGAAACCCCTACAATTGCTCCTAAAATGACTACTAAAACGGTTATTTGTTGGTTGCGGTTTTCTAAATCCTTGATGTCCGTATTTTTGGCTATTAGACGCATTTTATTTTCATTTTTCTCAAACTCAAATTGTAATTGCAATTTGGAAATTCTTCGATTGCTCTCCTCATTAAACAGACTATCCTTAACTGAAATATATAACATCAAGGAATTGTAAGCCATCATTAGATTGTCGGCGGCAAAATGAGCATCGGCCAATGCCTTATAAATGTTGTTTAGAAGGTAATTGTCTTCAATGGTGTTGGCCAAGGTCAAAGCTTGATTTTGAAAACTGATGGCCATATTATATTCTTTCTTATGAAAAAAAGTGATACCGATATTGCTAAGGGCATAGGCCTGGCCATATAGACTTTCCTTTGACCTCTCTATCTCCAAGGATTCAAAGTAGACGTCTAACGCTTTTTGGTAATCTTTTCGATTAAAATATATATTGCCAATATTAGTTAGAGGGTCAAAGGTTTGGTCTGTATTATTGATCTCTTCCTGTAGGTGGAGTGCCTTTTCATAATAATCCAGGGCTTTGTCGTTCTCCTTTAACTCCCGGTATACGTTGCCAATATTGTTCAAGGAACCTACAATCTTTTCGTGGTCTCCAATTTGTTTTAAGATTTCGTAAGATTCCAAATAGTTTTCAAGTGCTTTATCATAATCACCTTTAATTGAATAAACGGTACCAATGTTGTTGAAAATCTTAGCGATACCTTCCTGGTCATTGATCTCATGGTGGATCTTATAAGAGGCTAGATAGAAATTGAGTGCTTCTTCAAATTGTCCTCTGATGCGATAAACCACCCCCATATTATTGTAGCTGGTGGCGATTCCTTTTTTATATTCCAATTGTAGCGCAAATTGTAAAGCGCTATCGGTGTAGGCCATGGCATATACCGGGTGATTGTTGAAATATTGACGGAAAAGTTCATTCCATACATCCACCTTCATAGTTCCCTGGCTGTTTTTAAGCAAATTTTCCAAACTATCTATATTTGAGGTAACCCCAAATGTGTGAATAGTTAAACAAAAGAAAGTGAAAAGTTTGGCCAAGAATTTCATTTCAACGAGTTGGAATCCAATAAAATTACTATAATTTCATCAATAATCTATAACCCGCTCACCCCAGAAAATATCTATACTGATGATGTCGGTCTAGAATCTGTCAAAATAAATCTTTTCCATGGACAGTAAATGTCCTATAAGTAACAATACTTATCATTAAGGAATGTTAGGCGAGGGGGCGGTGTAAAGATTTTGTAGAAATTCAATAAAAACATTATTGTCGTAACTTGCCATACCAGTGTTTTTTACGGCAATCTTACCTTGTGGATCAATAACAAAAGTGGTAGGAATAACATCTGATTGATATGTTTTTGGAATCACTGATGCTATTTGAAAAACTGGAAACTCATAACCTTTTCTCCTCACTAAATCAAAGGCTTTTTGTGCATTTTTTTCGGTAGTTACCATTAGAAATACATAATTATTTTTATCCATCTTTTGATATAGGGAGTGAATTTCCGGCATTTCAGCAATACATGGCGAACACCATGAGGCCCAGAAATTCAAAAAAACCACTTTACCTCGAAATTCTTCAAGATAGACAAGTTCATTATTAGGAGATTTCAAAGTAAGCTGGTAGGAGGCTGAAATTCTATTTTCTTTTTGAGTTATAACCTCGGGTTGGATCAACCCGGTTTTCAGAATTAGGTTTTGTAAACTTCCTAGGATCTCCACATGCCATCCGGAGAAGTAAATTATAAAAAAAACACTAACAACAGCTATCCATTCTAGTATCTCTCTTTTCACTTTCCTTTTATTCATAAAAATTCTTTAACCGAGTAGATTAAATATTAGTTCATTTCTTATCCTTCTAAGCTGCATGTTTTGAATAAGTATTAAATCAATTGTTTTTAGGATTTTAGTAAGTTTGTTTAGTAATTTAGTAAAAACTAAAGGTAAGCATCCATGCCAAAGTTTCGCTATTTTTTCGCTGCCCTGTTATTATTATTCTTATCAAATTCACTTTACTCCCAGAAAATTAAATACAAGGATCTATTCCCTTTGCTTAATGCTAAAAAGTACGAAGACGCTGAACCATTTCTAAGGAATTATTTATTCAAGGAACCGGACCATGCCAATGCCAATTACCAAATGGGATTGATTTTTCAATCAAAAATCAATGACCTGGATATATTAGTGGAAGTGGATCAATTACAAGTGTTAACCGACTCCGCTGTTTTATATTTTAAAAAATCCAAAGAGTTAATTAATGAGAAGGAAATCAAAAAGAAAGATGAATTTTATCAGGCCTTTAACCGGCGGGATCTACGATCAGGTAAATTTGGGATAAAATTATCTGATGTTCATTTTGATATTGAGAACCGTATCGAAGACCTTGAGACACGACTAATCAATGTAAAGGATCTTAACCGGTATTACCAAAATACCATCGCCTACTATACCAAGGCCATGGACATATTCCTGGGGCTGCAGCAGCAGTTTGGGGGAGATATTATCGGTTTATACCTAAAAGCCAATGATGAAACATTTACTTCCCTGGATAGAATTATCACTTATGCTGATTCCACTGGTTTTAATTTTGGAGAATACCGGAAAGTACTGGGCGAAATTAAAGACCCGGGATATAACCAATTGATTGTGGTTAGGAATATCGAGGACTTTGCCTCACAGGGGGATGCAAAACCAGACTTTTTCTCTGATGAGATCATCACTTGGAACTACCGGGAATGGGTGAATAGCACTAAAGAAACCATTGATCTTGAAATCAATCCACTGCGAACCGATATTAGAGATTTTCAGGGCAAGCTGGATGACTTGGAAAAACGAATCGTCGAGGATACAACCCTAACCACGGATCAGATTCCTGCAAGTACGGAAGAGTCTATTACTACCAGGATATCGAAATTTGATCCGGAGTCATTTGTGATTCCCCTATTTGAGTTTAGGATATTGGAGATCACCCACAAAGTTGAATCTAACCCTGTATTGAATAAATCATTGAATGATTCATTGGATGTAGATGGTCAAATAACTCAAAGTATTATTTTGGTAACCAGGTTACAAAATGCAGATAGTTTGATCAATGTTCTTAAAGGTTCAGATCTCAAAAATCAAGCTGACTATTACCAGAACTTTGTCAATA